>DASVEH010000449.1:0-6199 GCA_036380655.1 Candidatus Limnocylindria bacterium
GGCCGTCGACCTGGCGGCCTGGCTGGCCAGCGAGCTGCCGAGGAGCGAGGGCGAGACCGATGCCGGCTGGACGCGGCGCGCCGCCGACAAGCTACGGGACGCGTCGGCCGACGAGCTGACGTCGGTGTTCGGGATCGGCCGCGTCGTCGCCGAGGGCATCGAGCGGTTCTTTGCCGACGAGCACACGCGGGACACGCTGCATCGGCTCATCGACGCCGGGGTGAGCGCGGAGGCGCCGGCGCCGGGAGCGTCCGCCGAGCCCGGGGACGGGCCGCTGAGCGGGAAGACCCTGGTCGTGACCGGCACGCTGCCGACCCTGAGCCGAACCGAGGCGGAGGAGGCGATTCGCGCGGCGGGCGGGCACCCGGCCGGATCAGTCAGCGCGAAGACGGACTACCTGGTGGCGGGGGACAAGGCCGGAAGCAAGCTGGCGAAGGCGGAGCAACTCGGGGTGACGGTTCTCGACGAGGACGGCCTGCGACAGCTCCTCGAAGGAGGACCACCTCAGTGACCGATGCGATCCGCAGCGCCATCGAGGGCGCCAGCGCCTACCTGGGCGAGCACCCCGACGAGGCCGCCTACACCGATTCGGTGGCCACCGCCCGGGTGGTCGATGGGCTGCACGTGCGCACGGAGGGCCCCAACGGCGAGGTGCTCGACACCGACATGCCCGCCGCGGTGGGCGGCGCCGGATCGGCCGCCAGCCCCGGGTGGTACCTGCGCGCCGCGGTCGCCTCGTGCGTCGCCTCGCTGGCAACGATGCGCGCCGCGCAGCTCGGCTGGGCCGACTTCCGATGCGAGGTGGAGGTCGACTCGGCGTCGGACGACCGTGGCATCCTCGGGCTGGACGCCTCGGTGCCGGCCGGCCCGCTCTCGATGCGCATCGGCATTCGCGCGTCCGCGGCCGGGATCGGTCTCGAGCTGCTCGAGGAGCTGGCGGTTTGGGCGCTGGAGCATTGCCCGGTCTCTGACGCGGTCCGCCGCCCGGTGCCCGTTCACGTGGAGGTCAGCGAGGCGTGAGCCGCCGCTAGCGCCGTCCGCCGGCCATGCGGATCGCGTCCGGGCGGCGACGCAGCCGGAGCATGGCGGCGATCCCGACGAGTGGCCCGATGGCGAGGATGGCGAAGGCCGCGCTCCATGCGCCGCGATCGCTCGGATCGAGCAGGCCCACGCCGACGATCGTGACCCCGGTCAGCAGGAATCCGGCGGCCGTCTGGAGCGAGAGCGCGGACCCGGCTGTGCCGGGCGGCGCCAGCTCGCTGACGGCAGTCGAGAACTGCGCCGAGTCGGCGACCACGCTGATCCCCCACACGACGAGCACGACCAGCAGGATCACGGTCGACGCGCCGAACAGCAGGCCGGCCACGATCGCGCTCGAGCCGGAGATCGCCATGGCCGCGATGGTGAGCGTGGTGCGACCGAGCCGATCCGCGAGGGCCCCGGCGCCCACGCAGCCGATGGCGCCGGCCGCCACGACGAGGAATGCGACGCCGCTGGCCCCGGTGGCCGGCACGTCGCTCGAGATGGCCAGGCTGGCGGCGATGAAGGCCGGGACCCAGGTCCACATGGCGTAGAGCTCCCACATGTGGCCCAGGTAGCCGAGGTTCGCCAGCTGCACGCTGCGCTCGCCGAGGGCGGTGCGAGCCATCCGGAGGCTGAGGCGGGCGGCCGGCACGCTCAACGGCCCCTCGCGCACCGTCCACCAGCCGAGCGCGGCCGCCATCAGGCAGGGCGCCGTGGCCGCCAGCGCGACGACGCGCCAGTCGAGGCCGGCAACGGCGCCGCCCGCCTGGAGGAGATGCGGCATCGCCGAGCCGAAGGTGATGGCGCCGGTCAGGACCCCGACCGCCAGCCCGCGACCGCCTCGGAACCAGCCGGCCAGCACCTTCATGGCCACCGGGTACACCGCGGCGATGCCGGCGCCGCTCAGAGCCCGGAGCGGGACCGCCGTGAGCAGGTCGACGGCCAGGAGCGCGAACGCGGCGTTGGCGAGCGCGGCGAGCAGCGCGCCGGCCGCGATCAGCTTGCGAGCGGAGATGACGTCGGCGGCACCGGTGACGGCGACGACGAGGGCGCCGGCCACGAAGCCGAGCTGCACGGCCACCGTCAGCAGCGCCGTCTCCAGCCGGCTGATCTGCCACTCGGCGGCGATGAGCGGCGCGACCGAGGCGGCGCTGAACCACGGCACCAGGGCGAGCAGGACCGTTCCCGACAGCAGGGCCAGCTGGCCCCAACGACCCGCCGGCTCGGGCGCGGCGGGTCCGGTCATCGCGGCTCGCGCAGCATCGTGTACACGAGGCACTCACCACGGAGCACCTCGGTGCCGTCGTCGCGGCGGGCGACGCAGCGGAGCCGCGTGATCGGCTTGTCGGAGCGGGCCTCGATCACCTCGGCCTCGGCCGTCACCGTGTCTCCGATGTATACCGGTGCGGGGTAGTCCCACTCCTGGTGCAGGAAGACGCTGCCGGGACCGGGCAGCTGCATCGCCACGAGCGCGTTGAAGAGGCCCGTCGTCAGGCCGCCCTGGACCACCAGGCGGCCGAGGCGGGTGCCCTCGGCGAAGGCGGCGTCGAAGTGGAGCGGGTTGCGATCGCCGCTGATGGCGGCGAAGGCCTCGACGTCGCCGGCGGTGAAGGTCCGGCTCCAGGTCGCCCGGGCGCCGACGGCGGGTGGAGTCCAGCTCACTGGTCGCCCTCGGCCAGGAACGCCTCGACGATGGGGTCGTAGTCGGTGAACGAGCTGCGCACGGTGTGGCCGCAGGTCGGGTCGGTCACCAGGCGGGCGCCAGGGATGCGCTCCGCCACCAGCCGGCTCGAGGCGGGAGGCACCACCTGGTCGAGCTCGCCGGAGAGGACGAGCGCCGGCACGTCGACCTCGGCGAGCCGATCGGTCACGAACGAGCTCGGATCGAGAGTGGCCCGCAGCTCGCCGATGAACCGCTCCGGCGTGGCCGGACGCGGCTGGAGCCGGGCGGCGGCGCCGAACGCGCCGGCTTCCGTCTCCGCGGCGGCCTTCATCTGCTGCGCCATGAGGGCGAAGAAGGTTCCCCAGTCGCCGGACTCTGCGAGGGCGATCCATCGGCCCATCCGCTCGGCCATCGGCGAATCCGGCGGCGTCTCGGAGGCCACTGCCGCCAGGACCAGCCGGCTCACGAGATCGGGATGATCGACCGTCAGCCAGAGGCCGATGCGGCCGCCGCCGGACTCGGCCTCGATCGCCACCGGGCCCGTGGCGAGCGAGCCCAGGGCGGTCGCCACGGCATCGGCGGCGACGCGGGGGTGCATGATCCGCACCGCGTCGCCCGGGTCGTCGGGGAGTGGCCGGCCGATGACCGTCACGCTGCGCCGCGCGGTGCGTCCCTCCCATCGGCGCCTCAGGACGCCCTCGGTCCCGGCCAGCGGCCGGAAGCCGGTCTCGACCCCGCCGAGCACGACGAGCGGCATGCCGTCGCCGCCGGGCAGGAAGAAGCTCTCGATCCGTCCGCCGGGGATCGGGTGCGCCTGGGTGGTCATCGGCGCAATGCTGCCAGATGGCGCTACCATCGGCTCATGGCAACCATCAGCCGAGCGGACGTCGAGCACGTCGCCCACCTCGCTCGCCTCCACCTGACCGATGAGGAGGTGGACCGCATGCAGACGCAGCTGTCGAACATCCTCGAGGCCATCGAGACGCTCCGCGACGTGGACACCTCGCAGGTCGGACCGACCGCATCGGTCATCCAGCTCGAGAATGTCATGCGCGAGGACGAGGCTAGTCCGGCGCTCACGCGCGACGCTGCGCTGGCCAATGCCCCACTGCGCGACGACCCGTTCCTTCGCGTCCCAACGGTCCTGCGGGAAGGGCGCTAGGTGCCGGGCCTTCCCGTCTCTGATCGGACGCTCGGCGAGCTGGGCAACCTCCTTCGTGCTCGCGAGCTCAGCTCGCGGGAGCTGACCGATGCCTGCCTGGGGCGCATCGAGCGCGACGCGGAGCGCCTGAACACCTTTCTCGCCGTCGACGTGGAGGCGGCGGGCCGCGCCGCCGATGCCGCCGACGAGGCGATCGGCCGGGGCGACGACCGTCCACTGCTGGGCATCCCGTACGCCCTGAAGGACATCTTCGTGACCCAGGCGCTCGACGACGAGGGTCGCGACCTGCCGGGCGGCCTGCCGACCACCGCCGGCTCCCTCATCCTCGAGGGCTACCGGTCGCCCTATCGGTCCTCCGCCCAGGAGCGGCTCGAGGCCGCCGGCGCCGTGCTGCTGGGCAAGACGAACTGCGACGAGTTCGCCATGGGCTCGAGCAACGAGAACAGCGCCTACGGCCCGGTCCGCAACCCGTGGGACGAGTCGACCGTTCCCGGCGGCTCCTCGGGCGGCTCGTCGGCGGCGGTGGCCGGCGGCCAGGCCGTGTTCGCGCTCGGGACCGACACCGGCGGCAGCATCCGCCAGCCGGCCTCGCTGACCGGCACGGTCGGGATGAAGCCGACGTACGGGCGGGTGAGTCGATGGGGGATGATCGCCTTCGCCTCCAGCCTCGACCAGTGCGGCCCGTTCGCGCGCTCTGTCCGCGACGTGGCGCTCGTACTCGGCGCGCTGGCCGGCCACGACCCGCGCGACTCGACCAGCGTCGACACCCCGGTCCCTGACTACGCCGCGGCCCTGAGCGGCGACGTGAAGGGCCTGCGCCTCGGCGTGCCGCGCGAGTACTTCGTCGAGGGGATGGAGCCGGGCGTCGAGGCGGCCGTGCGCGCCGGGATCGAGACGCTGCGAGGGCTGGGCGCGGAGATCGTGGACGTCAGCCTGCCGTCCACCGATCGCGGGCTCGCGACCTACTACATCATCGCCCCGGCCGAGGCGTCGGCGAACCTGGCCCGCTTCGACGGCGTGCGCTATGGGCTCTCGGCCGGCGCCGATGAGCTGTGGGAGAACTACACGCACACGCGGGGCGCCGGCTTCGGCGCGGAGGTGAAGCGCCGCATCATGCTCGGCACCTACGCGCTCTCCGCGGGCTACTACGACGCCTACTACGTCAAGGCACAGCAGGTGCGCACCCTCATCAAGGCCGAGTTCGACGAGGTGCTCTCGACGGTGGACGCCATCCTGGCGCCGACCTCGCCGAACGTCGCCTTCGGGATCGGCGCCAAGGTCGACGACCCCCTGGCCATGTACCTGAACGACGCCTGCACCCTGCCCGTCAATATCGCGGGCCTGCCGGGCATCAGCGTGCCGTGCGGCCTCTCCGAGGGCCTGCCGGTCGGCCTCCAGGTGATCGGCCGTGCGTTCGACGAGGCGACCGTTCTCCGAGTCGCCGACGCCTACGAGCGCCATGCCGGCTTCGCGGAGCTTCGGCCGCCGACCGCGCACGACTGATGGCCGAGGTCAGCCACGTCCGGATCGCGGTGCCCGACCAGGGATCCCTGAGCCGGATCCTGCGCGAGGGCGGCGCGCAGAGCTTTCCGCAGTGGCTGTATGCCGAGCCGGGCGACGAGGCCCGCATCCTGTGGTGGGGCGTGCGCTCCGCGTCGACCCAGATGCTCGACCTGCCCGGGATCGATGATCCCCGCGCGGGACTCTTTCCCCGGCCGGTCGACGACTGGACCGAGGCGCCTCGCGGCCTGGTCCTCGCCACCGTCGACGCAGACCGTGCGGCGAGCGACCTGGAGCCCGCCTTCGGCGCTTCATGGCACGAGGTGGGGGACGACGCCATCCTCGGCGCCCGCTGCCGGCGCGTGACGCTGGGTCGCGGCGAGCTCATCCTGGCCGAGCCCAGCACCGAGGGATACGCGGCCGCCTGCCTGGCGCGCTTCGGCGAGGGGCCGATCGCGGTCGCGCTGGACGGGACGACGTCGGCGGGACGCACGGCCACCACGAACCCGGTGAGCGGCGGTCCGGCGACGTACGTGCGGATCGGCCCGGGCGCGGCACCGACCCTCATCTTCCTGCCGGCGCGATGATCGATCCCGCGGCCCATCGCTCGTCGGTCGAGGCATGGCGCCGCGAGCGGTACGCCGCTCTGCAGCGCGAGATCGGCTGGTTGACGCTCGCCGGCCTGGGCTGGCTGCGTCCCGGCGTGAACACCCTCGGCGCCGATCCCGACAACGATGTCGTCCTCCCCGCCGGACCGCCCCTCGCCGGCACGCTGACGGTGGCGGATCATGGCGCGCGCGCGACGGGCGACTTCCGTCACGACGGCGCTCCCGTGCGCGATCTCCCGCTCG
>DASVEH010000450.1:0-3275 GCA_036380655.1 Candidatus Limnocylindria bacterium
AGGCACGAACGTACTGGGCCGGGTCCACCTGCGCGTCGAGCGCGCAGTACGACGCACCGAGCACGGATTCCGGCAGCATTGGGACCATCTCGCGTGCCTCGTCGCCGTCGAGGAGGCGGACGTCCACGCCGTCGGCCTGCCGCTGCTCTGCGAACTCGCGCATGACCGCGCGCTGCTCGTCGGTGAAGAAGTAGATGATGCCGCCGTTGCAACGCAGGTCGAAGTCGGCCCCCAGCTCCTCGGCGAGCTGTGGAAGCTGTCGACGAGTTGCCATCACGAGCTCCAGCTCCGGCCCCGGCCGGCGCGTGTGGACCCAGACGTAACCAAGGTTGCGGCCCGTGGCCCCGTACGCGAGGCGCTCTGCTTCGAGGAGCAGCGGGCGTGCGCCGAGCTTCGCCAGCTCGTAGGTCGCCGCGGCGCCGACGATGCCACCGCCGATCACGACCGTGTCGGCCCTCGCCATGAATGCCTCCCGATGCAGAGAGCGGGACCGTATCAGCGAGCGCCGGGCCGGAGTACGGTCGCGACCACCCAAACCTCGCGCGACGGCTTGTGGGCAAGCGCCAAGATCGGCCGCCATATACTGCGGCTGCTTGCACGGTGGGCGGCCATGACCCTGATCGACCCGGCGCTCTCGTCCGACTGGTGGACCCGGCTGCTCCGGGCGTCCGGCCCGGAGGCGGCCATGGCTGCCACGCTGGCCCACGTCGAGGCGGCGGCCCGCGGTGCGGCGGTCGTGGGGCTCGTGGACGGCACCGGCTCGTGCGACGAGATGCACTCGGCCACCATGAGCGCCTCGATCGTCGATCGGCTCGCCGAGATCGCCCGCGCGCTGGCGGATGGCCTGGAGCCGGAACCGGCCCTCGACGCGGCCGGCGGCGTGGGGTACGAGGTCTCCGATGGTCTGCTGGCGGTCGCGCTCGCCCAACCGTGGCCGCCGCCGGACGATGTCGACTCCGTCGAGCGGATCATGAGCGCCTGCCAGGTTGCGGTGCTGGGACTCGCGCAGGTCGGGCTGGTTCATCGGGAGCGCCGACGCCGCAGCGAGCTGACGCGCCTGCAGGCCACGGCCAAGCGCATCGCCGCATCCCTCGACCTCGACGAGGTGCTGTCGCGGATCGTGGAAGATGCCGCCGCACTGTTCGGCGCCGGAAGTGGCGAGATGGTGCTTCTCGACGCCGCGCGTCGAAAGCTGCGCGTGGTGGCGGTGAGCAACCTTCCCGGCGACCTCATCGGGTTCGAGTTCAACTTCGGGGAAGGCCTCTCGTCGCACGCCATCCTCGAGCAGCGCCCACTGCACGTGCCCGACTACCAGCAGTACGAGCATCGCCTCGAGGTCGTGAGCGAGCGGTTCGCCTACCGGTCGATCCTGTGCGCCCCGCTCCTCCTGCGCGGCGAGGCGATCGGTGCGCTCAACGTCCACTTCACGAGCGCGAACCGGCGATTCCGGACCAGTGACATGGACCTCATCGCCGCGTTTGCCGACCACGCCGCGATCGCGATCGACCATGCGCGCCGCTACGAGAACGAGGTTCGCCTCGCCGACGAGCTGGCCGCGGCAAACGAGCAGCTCTCACGCTCGCTGACGGTCCAGGCACGCCTCACCGAGCAGGTCGTGCTCGGTCGCGGCCTGAGCGGGATCACCGAGGAGCTGGCCGCGCTGCTCGATCGACCGGTCGCGATCCAGGATCACCTCTGGCGTCCGGTGGCGGGCGCCGCACCGGGCGGCGGCGATGGATGGACGTCGCTGGTGGTTTCCCGGCCGCGGGGCAGTCGCGGGGCCGAGCGCAGCAGCGTCCACGAGACGGAGGCAGCAGCGCGCTCGATCGTCCCGATCCAGCTGGGAGCCGACACTGCGGGCTACCTGATCCTTCCCGGCGAGGAGGCTCACCTCGAGGCCATCGATCGTGCCGTGGTGGAGATCGCCGTGAGCGGCGTCGCGCTCGAGTTCGCGAAGCTGCGTGCGGCCAGCGAGGTGGAGCAGCGGCTCCAGGGCGAGGCGGCAATAGACCTCATCACGGGGAGCTTCACGAGCGCCGAGACGATGTCCGCGCGCGCCGCGCGCCTCGGCTATGACCTGGACGAGCCACGCGACCTCTTCGTCCTCCAGGTCGACCCCGATGGGCCGCCCTCCCCCGAACCGGATGGGCCGGATCCGCGCCGCCGCATGGCGGATGCGGTCCGCGAGGCGCTAACGCGGCGCGCGCCGGGAAGCATGATCGTCACCCACGGCGAGTCGCTCGTCGTGCTGGCGACCGCCGTCAACGGCACCACGCCCGACCGGCTGGCGGCGAGCCTCCAGCAGCTCGCGTCGTCCCGGGCGCCGGGCGCCTCCATCTCGGTCGCCATCGGCGATGCGTGCCAGCGTCCGGGCGACTATCCGAGCTCGTTCCGGCTTGCTCTCGACGCCCTCGACCTGATCCGCAAGCTTGGCCGCCGCGGCGCGATCGTCGGCAGCCGGCAGTTGGGCAGCTATCGCCTCATCATGAAGTCGAGCAGCCGCGAGGAGCTCGAAGGGTTCGCCGCTCGCATGCTGGGACCCGTCCTGGACCACGATCGCCGCACGGGAGGGGAGCTGATCGCGACCCTGCGGGCCTACGTCGACGAGGGTTTCGTTCAGCGCCGAGCGGCCGAGCGCCTCGTCGTCCACGTCAACACGGTCGTGTACCGGCTCCGCCGCATCTCGGAGCTGCTCGGGGTCGACCTCGCCGCCCCGGGGGTGACGTTCGATCTCTCGCTGGCCCTCCGCATCCTCGACGTGCAGGAGGGACGGTGAGCGCCGGGCGGCTGGACGGACGCGTTGCGATCGTCAGCGGCGGGGGATCGGGCATCGGGCGCGCCACCGCGATGCGCTTCGCCACGGAGGGCGCGCGTGTCGTGGTGGGCGACATTCGCGAGGAGGCCGCCCGGGAGGTGGCCACCGAGATCGCCGAAGCGGGTGGAGAGGCGATTGCCCAGCGCGTCGACGTTGCGGTCGAAGGGGAGGTCGCGCTCCTGGTCGGGTCGGCGATCGATGCGTTCGGGCGGCTCGACGTGCTGCACAGCAACGCCGGCGTGCTCCTGCCCGGCTCGGTGACCGAGCTCAGCATCGACGATTGGCGGCGCACCCTCGATGTGAACCTCACCGGCGCCTTCCTGCTGTGCCGCGCAGCGATCCCGGCCATGCTCGAGGGCGGCGGGGGCTCGATCATTCTCACCAGCTCGGTGTCCGGGATCGTGGCCGAGCCTGCCATCGCAGCGTACTGCGCCACCAAGGGCGGCCTCGTCATGCTCGC
>DASVEH010000451.1:0-5363 GCA_036380655.1 Candidatus Limnocylindria bacterium
ACCGGGCAGGTCGAAGAGCAGGTTCGCGAGCACGCGCAGGATGCCGCCGTGGCTCACGAGGATCATGGGCCACGGCCCCGGCCCGCGGGCAAGCTCGGCCAAGAGCTCGCGCACGCGGCTGACAGCGTCCTCGAGCGCCTCGCCACCGGGGGGGCGGGCATCGCTGGCCTGACTGCGCCAGGCGCGGTAGCGATCCGCGTCCGTGGCCTCCAGCTCCGCGTGCGTCCGGCCCTCCCACTCCCCGGCGCCGATCTCCATCAGCCTTGGCTCGGGCTCGACCGGCAGCCCGAGCGCATCGCCGACGGCCTCCGCGGTCTCGAGGGCGCGACCGAGCGTCGAGCTCAGGATGCGCGCCGGCCGCAGCTCCGGATCGGCGGCGAGCCGGGCGGCCAGCAGGCGCGCCTCGCTGCGCCCGTCGTCGGAGAGCGGCGGGTCGAGGCGTCCCTGCCACCGCCCCTCGCGGTTCCAGTCGGTGACGCCGTGGCGGACCAGGACCAGGCGCGCCTCACCCACCATGATTGTTCGCCGTGGACGCGTGAGGCCTCGAATCCCGCCTCCCGCTCACCTCGCGAGCGCGGTGGCGGCGTCGAAGGCCTCACGGGCGGCTCGCGCGGCGGCCGCGCCATCGGCTCCGTGTCCGAACTCGGAAAGCGTGCCGCCCATGATCTCGAGCGCCTCGGCCATCTCCCCGATGCCGACGTCGCCCATGTGGCCGAAGCGCAGGATCCTGCCCGTCCATTTGCCCTGGCCCCCGGCGATGACCACGTTCTTCGCGCGCATGGCCGCGTTGAAGGGCGCCCACTCGAGGCCGTCGGGCAGCCAGGCGGCGGTGACGGTGGCGGACCGATGCGCCTGCGGCGCCACCAGGCGGAGCCCGAGGGACTCGATCCCGGCCGCGACGCCACGCGCGATCGCTGCGTGTCGGGCCCAGGTCCGCTCACGACCCTCCTCGCGCAGGCGCTGCACGCCGACGCGGAGGCCGTAGAGGACGGTGATGGCCGGCGTCCACGGCGTCTGGCCCTTCTCGGCCCACCCGCGTGCCTCGGCGAAGTCCCAATAGAAGCGCGGCATGGTCGCGCGCTCGCCGGCCGCGCGTGCTCGGTCGCCGACCGCCGCGATCGCGATGCCCGGCGACGCCATCCATGCCTTCTGGCTGGCGCTGACGACGAGGTCGATGCCCCACGCGTCCATCTCGAACGGCATGGCGCCCAGCCCGCTGATGCCGTCGACGACGAGCAGCGGCTCGCCGGGCGCGTCCCGCACCACGGCCGCGAGCTCGCGCAGGGGATTGGCGACCCCGGTCGAGGTCTCGTTATGGGTGATCAGGACGGCGCGATACGGATCCTGGCTTGCGAGATGGGCGCGCAGCGCCTCCGGATCCGCCGCGGTGCCCCAGTCGACGTCGAAGCGCTCGACGGCGGCGCCGAAGGCGGACGCGATCTGGGCGAACCGGTCACCGAAGGAGCCGATGCTGACGACGAGCGTCCGATCGCCGGGCGAAAGCGTGTTGACGACGGCCGCCTCCAGGGCACCCGAGCCGGAGCCGGTGAGGAGCAGGATCTCGCCGCTCGTCGAGATCAGCTCCCCCAGGCCGGAGGAGGTCTCGCGCAGCAGCTCGGCGAACTCGGTGCCACGGTGGTCGATCATCTGCTGCGCCTGCGCCTGGCGCACCGCCTCGGGGATCGGCGTGGGACCGGGAGTCCGGAGATTCTGTTCCATGGCAGGCATCATAATCGGCCGATGGAGCAGAGCATCGCCACCAGGGTACGAGGCATCGATGCCGCGCCGCGCGCGCACGCCTGACGCCACCGAGCCCCTGTTCGGCGAGGCGTCCCCGGCCGATGCGCCGCTGGCCGCCCGCATGCGCCCACGTACCCTCGAGGAGTTCGTCGGGCAGCCGCACCTGGTGGGGGAGGAGGGGGCGCTGACGCGCGTCGTCAAGCCCGGTAACCGCCCGTCCCTGATCCTGTGGGGCCCGCCCGGAAGCGGCAAGACGACGCTGGCCCGCCTGCTCGCGGATCGCGCCGGTGGCACGTGGCGCCAGCTCTCGGCGGTCACCAGCGGCGTCGCCGACATCCGCGCGCTCGTCGCCGAGGCGAAGGCCCTGCGTTCCGCCGGCGGGGCGACGATCGCCTTCATCGACGAGCTGCATCGGTTCAACAAGAGCCAGCAGGATGCGCTGCTGCCGCACGTCGAGGACGGCACCATCTCGCTCATCGGCGCCACCACCGAGAACCCGTACTACGAGATTAACTCGCCCCTCCTGTCGCGGATGCGGGTCTACCGGCTCGACCCGCTCGACGCCGACGCGCTCGGCGAGATCGTCGACCGGGCATTGACCGATGCCGACCGCGGCCTTGCCGGCCGCGTCCGGTTGGCGGACGAGGGCCGCGCCGCGCTCCTCGACCTTGCCGGTGGCGACGCGCGCAGCGCTCTGAACATCCTCGAGGCGGCCGCGGCGGTCGTCGAGGACGGCGCGGAGATCCAGGCTGAGGGCGTCGCCGAGGCGGCACAACAGCGGCTGCTGGCCTACGACCGGGTCGGCGACCAGCACTACGAGGCGGCGTCGGCATTCATCAAGTCGATGCGTGGCAACGACCCCGATGCGGCGCTCTACTGGTGCGCCTCGATGGTGGCGGCGGGGGAGGACCCCACCTTCATCGCGCGGCGCATCGTCATCGCGGCGTCGGAGGACGTGGGCAACGCCGATCCGCGCGCCCTCCAGATCGCGGTGGCCGCCATGCAGGCGACCGAGATGATCGGCCTCCCGGAGGCGCAGTACGCGCTGGCGCAGGCGGCGGCGTACGTCGCATCGGCACCGAAATCGAACCGGGCCGGCGCCGCGTACTTCGCTGCGCTGGCCGAGGTGGAGGAGCACGGCCGCCTGCCCGTCCCCCTGCATCTTCGGCCCTCATCGCATCGGCGGCTGGCGCGCGAGCAGGGCTACGGCCGAGGCTACCTCTATCCGCACGACTACGCCGATGCCGACGTCGACCAGGAGTATCTGCCCGACGCGCTGGTCGGACGCGTGTTCTACGAGCCCTCCGAGGAGGGTCTCGAGCTCAAGATCGGCGAGCGACTCCAGCGCCTGCGCCGGCTGCGCCTGGAGAGTCGACGGGGCCAGAAGGAGGGCACATGACGATCCAGCGGATGGACAACATCCTCATCGTGGTCGACGACCTCGAAGCCGCCAAGGCGTTCTTCGTCGAATTGGGCATGGAGCTGGAGGGACAGGCGACGGTCGAGGGACCGTCGGTGGACCGTCTCGTCGGGCTCGAGGGTGTCCGAAGCGAGATCGCGATGATGCGTACCGCGGACGGGCATGGCCGGATCGAGCTGGATAAGTTCCACACGCCGCCGGCTCGCAACGCTGACCCGACAGCACCGGTGAACACCCTCGGAATCCGTCGCATCATGTTCGCGGTCGACGACATCGACGCCGTCGTTGCCCGCCTGCTCGCCCACGGTGCCGAGCTCGTCGGTGAGGTGGTGCAGTACGGGGACAGCAACCGGCTCTGCTACATCCGGGGCCCCGAGGGGATCATGATCGCGCTCGCCGAGCAGCTCGGCTGAGGCGTTCCGAGCAGGGGTTCCGAGATCAGCCGACGAGGCCGAGGGCGGAGAAGGCGACCCAGGCGAGGAAGAGGAGCACCGCCATCACGGCGGTCAGGATGCCGATGTTGCGCAGGTCGCGCTCGACATAGTGGTACTCCGCGCGCTCGCTGATGGTGAGGGTCGAGCCCTTGCCGGTGTTGAGCGGCGTCGTGACCCGCCGAGGTGGTGCCAGCGAGGCCGCCTCGCGCGCGTCGGGCGTGCCAACCGGCGGCACAGCCACAGCCGTCTCCTCCGGCAGCGCCGACGGCGGTGGGGCGGGTCGCGTTGCTCGCTGCGCGGAGCGCTGCTGGACCGAGCGCTGTCGGGCCTTTCGGCTGGCTGCCTTTCCGGCTCGGCGGGCCATCAGTACCTCGTTTCGTGCGTGATCGGCTGGCAGGCCGCGGCCGGGTGGGAGGCCGCGGGACGGCTATGATACCGCCGATCCGATGCCCGATCTCAACATGCTCCTCATCGGCAACCTGGCGCTCGCGTTCGGCGCGCTGGCCGCCCTGGTGCTCCTTCTCCTCATCGGCCTCGTCGTTCAGAGCGCCCGGCTGAACCGCGCGGTTCGTGGCTACCGCGAGCTCGTGCGGGGCAGCGACGGAGGGACGCTCCACGATCGGCTGGTCGGCAGCGCCGAGCAGGCGGTGCGCGCCAGTGAGCGCATGAACGAGATCGAGGCGATGCATGCGGTCATCGACCGGCGCAGCCAACGCAGCCTCCAGCACATCGGCCTGGTCCGCTTCAACCCGTTCGAGGACACCGGATCCGATCAGAGCTTCGCCATCGCCCTGCTCGACGATCAGCGGGACGGGATCGTCATCAGCAGCCTTCACGGCAGGGCGAACACGCGGGTCTTCGCCAAGCCCGTGAGCGGCGGCGGCTCGCCGCACAACCTGTCGGACGAGGAGTCGCAGGCGATCCGGATCGCGGTCGAGGGGACGCGACCGGCGTGACCATCGGGGCGATCGACCCCGACCAGCGGCACGTCGCCGAGCGGCTGGTGCTGCTGGCGCTTCGCCGCTTCCACCGCGAGCAGCCGCTGTCGGTCGACCTGCGAATGGATGCCCTGGTTGCCCGTGTCACCGAGCTCGCGAAGCGGCGACCACCGAGCCGGCATCGGGGCGGCGGCAAGCTGGACCTGCCCGAGGCCGATCTGCGCCGGGTGATCGACGACCTCGTCACGGCCGGAAAGCTGGTGCGGAACGGCCGCCGCCTCCGCCTGGCCGATGCGAAGACCGGCCTCGACACCGAGATGGCCGAGAAGGTGAGCGTCCTGCTCGCGGGACTGCGTGCCGCGGGCGCCTCGCCGCCTCGGGTCGACGGAATCGCGGGACGGCTCGGCATCCCTCCGACCGTGATCGACCAGCTCCGGACGGGCGGGCAGCTGCGGCAGATCGCGCCGGGCATTGACTACCCGGCCGACGCGTGGTCCGGGATCCGGGCCCGGGTCGTCGGCATGCCGGGTACCGTGACGGTCGCGCGCCTGCGCGACGAGCTGCACACTACCCGGCGTCATGCGGAAGCGATCCTCGGTGCGATCGGCGACCGTCGTCCGTCGCGGCCCGCGGGTTCGCGGGGCCCCACCTCGTCCCGGCGCTCCCCGCAGAGGCCGCGCCGCATCTAGCCGCCGGCGAACAGACAGACTCAGTGGCTGATGCGGTCGAGCCCTCGCAAGCGCGCTACGCGCGCGATGGCCGCGCTGGTCGCCGCATTTGCCGCATCGATTCCGTCGCGCACGAGACGGCGACGCCGAAGCACGCCGGCAT
>DASVEH010000452.1:0-3119 GCA_036380655.1 Candidatus Limnocylindria bacterium
GGCGCGGCCGAGCGCAACGAGCACAGGAGCGTGCCGAGCTTCTGGTCGGATCAGTACGACGCGAAGATCCAGGCCGTCGGCCTGCCGCGGCTCGCCGAGCGCGTGCACATGGCCGAGGCGGCGCCGGACGGCGACCGCTTCGTCGCAGTCGGCGAGCGCGACGGCACGGTCATCGCCGCGTACGGCTGGAACGGCGCGCGCCGCCTGCCGCTGTATCGCAGGCACATCGCCGCCGGGACGAGCGTCGACGAGGTGCTCGCCGCCGTCCGGGAGGATCCCAAGGCCTTCGGAGCGCCGGTCGCCGCATGAAGCCGGCGCTCGTCATCCAGCACGGCCCGCTCGGGCCGCCCGGGATCCTCGGCGAGTGGATGGCCGAGCGCGGCATCCCGATGGTCGTCCACCGCGCCGACGAGAGCGGCGCGGCGTGGCCGGATCCGCGCGACCACGAGTTCGTCGCCGTGCTCGGCAGCCGGTTCAACCCGACCGACGACGTGCCGCCCGTCGCCGCGACCCGCGAGGCCGTCGACCGCGCGATCGAGCACGACGTGCCGGTCCTCGGCCTGTGCTTCGGCGGGCAGATGCTCGCCAGCGCGCTCGGCGCGCCGATCGAGGACGTGCCCGACGGGCCGGAGCTCGGCTGGTGCCGGATCGACACCGTCGAGCCCGAGGCGGTCCCGGCCGGGCCGTGGCTGACGTGGCACTGGCAACGCTTCCACCCGCCGGCCGGCGCGGAGGTGCTCGCGACGTCGCCGACCGGCACGCAGGCGTTCCGCCACGGCCGGCACCTCGGCGTGCAGTTCCACCCCGAGAGCACGATCGACATCGTCGCCGGGTGGGCGCGGTCGGACGCCGAGCGCCTGCGGTCGCTCGGCGTGGCCGACGGCGAGGCACTGCTGGAGGAGGGGCGAGCGCACGCCGAGACTGCCGCGCGCAACGCCCGCACGCTGTTCGACGGGTTCCTGGACCGGGCCCGCAACGGGAGGAGAGAGAACGCTGATGGCGCACCCTGAGGTGCACTCGATCGCGACACGGGGGGTCATCGACGATCCCCGCATCACGACGGTCCGGGTCATGTACTCGGACCTGCACGGCGTCGCGCGCGGGAAGGACGTGCCGCTCGCCGAGTTCCCCCGGATCGGCGAGCACGGCCTGTGCTTCTGCGCCGCGGTGATGGCGACCGACCTCCAGCACACGCCGGTGCTCGGCGGCGAGGCGGGCTACCCGGACCTGCTCGCGATGCCCGACCTCGACACGCTCGTGCCGCTGCCATGGGAGCCGAACGTCGCCGCGTGCCTGGCCGACATCGGCCCCGTGCCGGGCGGCCCGGATCCGGCCGACCCGCGCGGCGCCGTCCGGCGCGCGGTCGCCGGCCTGCAGGAGCTCGGCTACACGCCCCAGATCGGCCCCGAGCTCGAGTTCTTCCTGCTGGACCGCGACCCGGACTCGCCGGCCGGCGTCCGGCGCCGCGTCGACCGCCCGAGCATGGTCTACACCGTCGGCCCGCAGGTCGACCCGGGCGGCTTCATCCGCTCGCTGACCGAGCAGCTGAGCGCCATGGGACTCGGGGCCTACGCGGCCAACCACGAGTACATGAACAGCCAGTACGAGATCAACCTGCACCACGGCGAGGCGCTCGACGCAGCCGACCGCGCGTTCCGCCTGAAGGCCGCGGTCAAGGACGTCGCGGCGATCAACGGCCTCGTCGCCACGTTCATGGGCAAGCCGTTCAACGACCAGGGCGGCAGCGGCCTGCACCTGCACATCTCGCTCGACAAGAACGGCGGCAACTGCTTCGGCGATCCCGACGCCGAGCACGGGACCTCGGCGGTCATGCGCCACTTCCTGGGTGGCGTCATGCGCCACGCGCAGGCGCTCATGGCGCTGCTCAACCCGACGATCAACGCCTACCGCCGGCTCGTCCCCGACTCGCTCGCGCCGACGCACGCGAACTGGGGGTGGGACAACCGCAGCGCGTTCGCGCGCGTCCCGCCCGAGCGCGGGCCGGCCACCCGGCTCGAGGTGCGCGTCGGCGACGGCAGCGCCAACCCGTACCTGGCGATCGCCGTCCTGCTCCAGGCCGGCCTGCATGGCCTGCGCGAGCAGATCGACCCGCCCGCGCCGGTCGCCGGCGACGCCTATCGCGCCGACGACGGCGGCGAGCTGCTGCCCCAGTCGCTCGAGGCCGCGCTCGACGCGCTCGAGGCCGACGAGGTGCTCATGGACGCGATCGGGCCGGAGATCATCACGCCCTTCCTCGCGATGAAGCGCTTCGAGATCGAGCGCCACCGGGCCTACGTGTCCGAGTGGGAGCTCACCGAGTACCTGCACCACCTCTAGGAGCTCTGCGATGACCCTGACGCTCGACGCCATCGATCTCTCCGACCACGACGCGTTCGTCGACCACGTCCCGCACGAGTGGTTCCGGTATCTGCGCCAGAACGACCCGGTCCACTGGAACGACGAGACCGACGGCCGCGGCTTCTGGGCGGTCACGCGCTACGACGACATCCGGCACGTCCACCGCGACGTCGAGACGTACTCGTCCGAGCTGGGCGGCACGTCGCTCGAGGACCTGGACGAGGAGCAGATCGAGGCGCGCAAGTCGATGCTCGACATGGACCCGCCGCGCCACGACGAGCTGCGCGGGCTGATCGCGCGGCGGTTCACCCCGCGCGCGGTGCACGTGTGGGAGGAGCAGATCCGCACGGTCGTCAACGCCGTGCTCGACACCGCTCTGCCGATGGGCGAGTTCGACTTCGTCCATGAGATCTCGTCGGAGATCCCGATGCAGATCTTCGCCGAGATCCTGGGCGTCCCGCAGGACGAGCGGCGCGAGATCATCGAGATCGGCGACCGGCTGCTCGGCAACCAGGACCCCGAGTTCGCGGTCACCGAGACTGCCGACGAGCACCGCAACCTGCCGTTCAGCCATCCCGCGGCGCTGGAGATGTTCGAGTTCGGCCGCCGGCTGGCCGCCGACCGGCGCAAGCACCCGAAGAACGACATCATCACCCAGCTCGCGTTCGAGCCGCTGACCCGGCGCGAGTTCGACACGTACTTCGTCCTGCTCGCCACGGCCGGCAACGAGACGACGCGCCACACGATCACGCACGGGCTGC
>DASVEH010000453.1:0-4032 GCA_036380655.1 Candidatus Limnocylindria bacterium
AGCGGATGGCGGACGTGCCGCTGCTGGTCTGCACCGCTGCGCATCCCATGCGGCAGGCGGAGATCGGCGCGTGGGCGCCGGTCGTCTCGAAGCCATTCGACCTTGCCGAGATCGACGCGTTCCTGCGCGCCGCGGCCGCGCGACACCATCGATCGGACTCGTTCAGCCAGCGCGCAGGCTAGGCTTGGCGCGTGCGCGCGCTGATCCTCACCAACGAGTTCCCGCCGACGATCTACGGGGGCGCGGGCGTCCATGTCGACGAGCTGGCGCGCCACCTGCGCCCGCTCGTCGAGCTCGACATCCGCACCTTCGGCTCCCAGGCCGCTGCCGAGCCGGGCTGGAGGGTCCGCGGCTACCCACCGGCTCACGACCTTTCGGCGACCGATGACCGTCTGCGGCCCATGCTCGCCGCGCTCTCCCGCGACCTGGCCATGGTCGCGGACCGCGTCGACGCCGATGTCGTCCACGCACATACCTGGTACACGCACCTGGGCGGCCTGCTGGCGCGCCTCTCGTACGGGATCCCGCTGGTCCTGACGGTCCACTCGCTCGAGCCGCTGCGGCCGTGGAAGCGGGAGCAGCTCGGCGGGGGGTACGAGGTGAGCAGCTGGGTCGAGCGGACGGCCCTGGAGTCGGCCGATGCCGTCGTCGCCGTCAGCCGCGAGACGCGCGAGGACGTGCTTCGCCTGTTCGACATCCCCCAGGAGCGCGTCCACGTCATCCACAACGGCATCGACGCCGACTTCTACCACCCCGACCCGGGGACCGACGCGCTCGAGCGCCATGGGGTGGACCGGTCTGTCCCGTATGTGCTCTTCGTCGGCCGCATCACGCGCCAGAAGGGGATCGTGCACCTCGTCCGCGCGATCGAGCATCTCGATCCGGGCATCGGCGTCGTTCTGTGCGCGGGCCAGCCGGACACGCCGGAGATCGCCGAGGAGATGAAGCGCGGCGTGGCGGCCGCGAGGGCCAGCCGCGAACACGTCGTGTGGATCGGCGAGATGGTCAGCCGCGAGGAAGCGCGTCAGCTCTATTCGCATGCGGCCGTGTTCTGCTGCCCATCGGTCTACGAGCCGTTCGGGATCATCAACCTCGAGGCCGCCGCCTGCGAGACGCCCGTGGTGGCGTCGGCCGTGGGCGGCATCCCGGAGGTCGTCGTCGACGGTGAGACCGGCCTGCTGGTGCCGGTCGAGCTGAGGCCCGACGACCCGATGTCGCCCGTCGATCCGGACCGATTCGAGCGCAACCTGGCCGGTGCCATCAACGCGCTGATGGCCGATGCCGCAACCCGCGAGGTCATGGGTCGCGCGGGGCGCCGTCGCGCGGTCGAGCGCTTCAGCTGGTCGCGCATCGCCGCCGAGACGGTGGACCTCTATCGGAGCCTCGTTCGCTAGCCCCGGCCGGACGGAGCCACCCGCGACATGAGGGCCAGCGTGTTGCCCTCGCCGTCGTCAAAGAACGTCATCCACTCCTCGAGGCCGGTCTCGTCGTCGGTGTAGATGACATGCGGGGCGCCGGTGAAGTGGACCCCCGCGCCGGCGAGGGACGCCTGCGTGGCATGGATGTCGTCGACGAGGAAGTAGAGGATCGAGCTCGGCCGCCAGTCGCCCTCGTCCTTGCGATGCAGGTAGAGGCGGACGCCGCCGGCGTCGAAGAAGGCCAGGTCGCCGAAGGTGAACACGTGCGGCAGCCCGAGCGTCTTCCCGTAGAACTGCTCCGCCCGTACGACGTCCCGGATGGAGAGGGACACCTGGCCGATGGCGCCGAGCCGGGCGCCGGTCGATGAGGGGGTCATGGCCTGATCGGTCCTCCTGTGGGCGAGGGCGGTGGTGTTCGGAATGCCGGGCCAGTGGCGGAGCTCCGCGGTAGCCACGCCGAGCTTGCCGCTGATGTTGGCGAGGTGGTATTTCACGGCGTCGACGCTGATGCCCCGGCGCCGGGCGATCTCGGCGCGACGCATTCCGTGGCGGACGAGGTCGAGCACCTTCCACTCGGCCGGCGTGAGCAGATCCGGGTGGGGTGGGCGGCCACGGCCGCGGCGCGAGAGCATGCGGCGCAGCCTAGCGCGGCGACGGGCGATTTTCCCTACCCGATAGGTCGGGCACGCTCGATCGATCGGTCGATGTTCACGCAAGGGCCTGCCAGGTGTTACATGCGCGATAGATCGAGCACAGGGCCGCGTCACGGTCGCGCTCGCGCGCCGCTCACGCTCTGGAGTGGTCGGTAGATCGCACAAGCGGCACGTGGAAGCGGGTTCCTGCGCGATTCGACCGATCTGCCGAGCGGTGCAGTCAGCCGACGACCACCTCTTGCTGCGAGCGAACGCTCACCCCGGTAGCATGCCCGCGATGACGATCCCGAGCAGCGATCCTCGTGCGCCGGCTGCACCCAGCGCCCGCGAGCCGATCATCACCGTCCGTGACCTGCGCAAGCGCTACGGATCCCTGACCGCCGTGGACGGCGTCAGCTTCGAGGTTGCCGAGGGCGAGGTCTTCGGCATCCTCGGTCCGAACGGCGCGGGCAAGACGACGACCCTCGAGATGATCGAGGGGATGCGTCCGATCGACTCGGGGGAGGCCGTCATCGACGGCGTCGACGTGCGTCGGGACCCGCGCGAGGTCAAGCGGCGCATCGGCATCCAGCTGCAGGCATCCGCGTTCTTCGACGAGCTCACGCTGGTGGAGCTGCTCGACCTGTTCGGCCGCCTGTACGGGCGGGCGGTTGAGCCGATGGAGCTCCTCGCCGAGGTCGAGCTGACCGACAAGGCGAAGAGCCAGGTGCGGACGCTGTCCGGCGGCCAGAAGCAGCGGTTCAGCATCGCATCGGCCCTCGTCAATCAGCCGAGGGTGCTGTTCCTGGACGAGCCGACCACCGGCCTCGACCCGCAGGCGCGTCGTCACCTGTGGGCGCTGGTCCGGACGCTGCGCGACCGCGGGCACACCGTGGTGCTGACCACGCACTACATGGAGGAGGCGGAGGAGCTCTGCGACCGGGTGGCGATTATGGACGGCGGGCGGATCATCGCGCTCGACACGCCGCAGGCGTTGATCGACCAGCTCGTGGGGCGCGGGTTCACCAAGACGCGCGTCGAGCGTCTGGCCAACCTGGAGGACGTGTTCATCGACCTCACCGGCCACGAGCTGCGGGAGGAGGACTGACCGATGAGCACCCGATTGGGCCTGTGGTGGGCCCTCTTCGCCGCCAGCGTGAAGATGTTCGTCCGCAACCGCGTGGCGCTCTTCTTCAGCCTCTTCCTGCCGCTGATCATCATGCTGATCTTCGGCGTCCTGAACTTCGAGGGCTCCACCACGATCTCGCTCGGCATCGTCGATGAGGCCGACAACGAGGCCAGCGCCAGCCTCATCGAACAGCTGGCCGAGTACGACTACCTCGAGATCAGCGAGGGCGACCGGGGGAGCGAGCTGGAAGAGCTGGAGGAGGGCGACCGCGGGTTCGTGCTGGTGATCCCTGCGGACTACGAGCCGGGCGTCCCACCAGGCGACACGGGGCTGGTCGCGTACGCCTCCACGTCAGATCCATCGCAGGCGCAGGTCGGCCAGGGTCTGCTCCAGCAGGCCGTGGCGGGGGCCATGGTGGCGGCGTTCCCGGGATCCATCCCCAACGTTCCCGTCACCGGCGCGCCCGTCACGTTCGAGTCGGTGGAGTCGCGGGACCTGGGCTACATCGACTTCCTCGTTCCGGGCATCGTGGGCATGACCGTCATGCAGCTGGGCCTGTTCGGCGTGGCGTTCGGCTTCGTGCAGCTGAAGCGCACCGGCGCCCTGCGGCGCCTGTTCGCGACGCCGACCTCGCCGGCCTACTTCCTGTCCGCGCAGGTTGCGAGCCGGCTGGTGCTCGGCTACGTGCAGGTGGTGATCCTGATCGGCATCGGCATCTGGTTCGGCCTCCAGATGTTCGGCTCGTGGCTGGTGCTGGCCGTGATCGTGGGCCTCGCGTTGCTCATCTTCCTGGCGGTCGGCTTCGGGGTCGCCGGCTGGGCGAAGAACGAGGACCAGGCAGCGCCCGTGGCCA
>DASVEH010000454.1:0-8931 GCA_036380655.1 Candidatus Limnocylindria bacterium
GTGACCTCGGCCTGGTCGAACGGCGGCGACACCTCGACCACGTCCATCCCGGCGAGCTCCACGGATCCGACGATCTGGCGCACCGCGCGCAGCAGCTCCCGGGTGAGCATGCCGCCCGGCTCGGGCGTGCCGGTGCCCGGCGCCATGCCCGGATCGATGACGTCGATGTCGACCGAGAGGTAGATCACCTCGGGTCCGTCGAGTGCCTGGGCGATCGCGTCGGAGATGACCGCCTCGGCGCCGCGCTCCTCGATCTCGGTCATCAGGTGCCAGCGCATGCCCTGCTCGCGCATCCATTCGAGCGTCTCGGTCCCGGGCCAATAGCCGCGCAGCCCGACCTGCACGAAGTTCCGGCCGGCCACGGCACCGGACTCGATCAGCCGGCGCATCGGCGCGCCGTGGGAGCGGAGGGTGCCCCAGGTGGAGTTGGCGGCGTCGGCGTGCGCGTCGAAGTGGACGATCCCGAGGCCCCGCGGTGCCACGTGCCGGGCAATGGCCGATGCCGACGGGAAGGTGATCGAGTGATCGCCGCCGAGGACGATCGGGACGGCGCCGGACTGCGCGACCTCGAAGACCTTGCGCTCGATGACCGCGTGGCCGCGCTCGATGTTCATCGGCGTCACCGGGGCGTCGCCGGCGTCGACCACGTTGAGCCAGTCGTACGGCTCGATCCCGAGCTGGAGCGAGTTGATGGCCCCCGAGTGGTAGCTCGCCTGCCGGATGGCCCGTGGACCGAAGCGCGCGCCGGGCCGGTGGCTGACCGCATCGTCGAACGGCGCGCCGACGATCGCCACGTCGGGCTTCTCGGCAGCCAGCGCCGCGGCATCGGTGATCCAGGGCAGCTTCTGGAACGAGGGCAGGCCGACGTAGGCGGGCAGGTTGAAGTCGTCGTAGGCGGTGTACGGGTCGCCCTCGGTCGGGGCTTCGTCGTTCATGCCGCGCGCTGCGCGGAATCTCTCGTCGGTCATGGCGCGCGTGCGCTCACCTCCGGCGGATCGGGACGGGCGCCGTCGCGGTGCGGAGCAGGCCCACCCGGAGGCCGATCCTAGCACGCTACCATCGCCTGACCGATGGACGACGACCCCACCTACACCCTCGAGCAGGCCCGCTCGCTCCTTCCCGTGATTCGCGGCACGATCCTGCAGCTGGCGCTCGAACGGCGGCGCGCCGACGACGCGCACGACCAGCTGCACCACCGCCTCCGCCACGAGACGGCCGGCCGGCCTGGGGAGTCGGCCCGGCTCGAGGCCGCCACGACGGAGCTGCGCGCCCGTGTCCGGGACCTGCTCGACCATCTCGAGTCGCTCGGGATCGTGGTGCGCGACCTCGACGAGGGGCTCGTCGACATCCCCACCGTGCGCGAAGGGGAGCGGGTATGGCTCTGCTGGCGCCTCTCCGACCCGGAGCTGGGCTTCTGGCACTCGACGCGCGAGGGGTTCAGTTCGCGCCAGCCGCTGTGAGCGCGCTCCCGCCGGCTGACGTGACCGTGATCGGCGACGCGCTTCTCGACGTGACCGTGCGGCCGACGGCGCCGATCCGGCCGGGTGCCGACGCGCCCGCCGAGGTCCACGTCGGCTGCGGTGGTCAGGGCGCCAATCTCGCGGTTCGGCTTGCGCGTCGAGGCGTGCGGGTTGAGCTCGTGTGCGGCCTCGCCGACGACCACCCCGCGTCTCTCGTGACCGATGCGCTCCGCGCCGAGGGCGTGGAGATCCGCGCGGTTCGGGTCGACGCGACCGGCACCGTCGTCGTCCTCGTCGACGCGGCGGCCGAGCGGACGATGCTGAGCCAGCGGAGCCCGTTCACCGCGTCCCTTTCGGAAGGATCCCCGGCGCCGGCCGGATGGCTCGTCCTGTCCGGCTACCTCTTCCTCGAGCCCGAGGCGTCCGCCCTCGCCGCCGTCGCCGCGTCGGCCGTCCGTCGGGTGCTCGTCGGCTGCGCAGTCCCCGACGCTTCCGTCGATGCCTGGCGAGCGTCGGTCAGGGCTGCCAATCCGGACCTGGTCATCGTCAACGCGGACGAGGCAGCGAGGCTGGGACCGCTGGAGGATGTGGCGGGTGGCGTCGTCGTGACCGCTCCCGACCAGGTGAGCGCCTCGGTCGGCGGCGTGAGCGCCCGCCACCGGCTGCCCGATGGGCCGCCGCCGGTCGACACCACGGGCGCAGGCGACGCGTTTGCGGCTGCGCTGGTGGCACGGCTGCGGCGAGAAGCATGGCCGCCACGGTCCGACGTGCTGCAGGCGAGCCTGGCCGAGGCCTCCCGTCTCGCCACGCAGGTGGCGCAGGTTCCCGGCGCGCAGACGCGGGTCGACGCGGAGTCGGCGCAGGTGCCGGCGTGACCGCGCCGTCACTCCTGCTCTCCGACGAGGTGCGCGAGGCCCTCGACGGAGGCCGGCCCGTGGTGGCGCTCGAGTCCAGCCTCATCGCGCAGGGCCTGCCGGTGCCGCACAACCTGGAGACCGCCGTCGCCGCCGAGGCGGCCGTCCGCGAGGCGGGCGCCGTCCCGGCCACCACGGCGGTCGACGAAGGGCGCCTCGTGGTCGGCGCGGATCGCGACCTTCTCGCGCGTCTCGCCGATCCGGAGCGCGCCGTGGCAAAGGCGGGCTCTCGCGACCTCGGCCCGCTGCTCGCCGCCCGCCGCCTCGCGTCGACGACGGTGAGCGCCACCATGCGGCTGGCGCACATGGCCGGCATTGCGGTGTTCGCGACCGGCGGCATTGGCGGTGTCCATCGTGGCGCGAGGAGCAGCCTCGACGTCTCGAGCGACATCGACGAGCTGGCCGCGACGCCGGTGGCGGTCGTGTCGTCGGGCGCAAAGTCGATCCTCGACCTGCCCGCCACGCTCGAGATGCTGGAGACGCGCAGGGTGCCGGTCATCGGCTACGGCGTCGACGAGCTGCCCGCCTTCTACAGCCTGGGCTCCGGGCTGCCGGTCCCGCACCGCGTCGACGGCCCGGGCGCGGCCGCTGCAGCGATTCGCGCGCATCGGGCGATCCCCGGAGCCGGTGGCATGCTGATCGTCCAGCCGCCGCCGGCCGACCTCGCCCTCGACGCCGCGGAGGTCGATGGATGGATCGAGGCCGGCCTGCGCGACGCGGACGAGAACGGGGTGCGTGGAGGGGCGGTGACCCCGCACCTGCTCGGCTTCATCGCCCGCGCATCGGGCGGACGGACGCTCGACGTGAACATCGGCCTCATCGTCAACAACGCGCGCACTGCGGGCACCATCGCAGCGGCCTTGACCTGACCGATCCGGACGCTATGCTCGGGCGGCCGGTCGGCAAGCCTAGCGGAGGGACGCGCGAGCCATGCGAATCTACGACGGCAGCCCGCGCCAGGATTGGGAAGAGGTCCTGCGCAGCATCGGGGCCTTCGCCGACAGCGAGCGCCTCAAGGAGCTCCTCTTCCTCGAGCTGGAGGGTGGCTTCCTGCTCCAGGGACTGGCGATGCCCCCCGGCTCGGCCGATTCCGACACCTTCGGCGCGCTGGTCAAGCGGACCTACGAGCTCACGGACGACCAGGTCGGCGAGATGATGGACGTCTCGATGGCGAAGCGCGGCTCGGCGGATGCCGACCGGGCGCACCCCGACCTGCTGAACTACTACGAGCTGGCCATGCGGATCATCGGGGCCTACATCGACGAGCAGAAGCCCCACGACATCTTCCTCTTCGAACAGGACGGATCGTTCGTGCTGCGGCTCTACAGCGTCAGCGGTTCCCAGGGGCGCGGCCACCAGCTGTCCGAGTTCACTCGTGACGAGATCTTGGCTATGATCGAGTCCGCACCAGCGCAGCGTCAGCAGCCCGCGCCGGAGACAACCGGCGCGCAGTAAGGGGAGTTCGCATGAAGGCGATCAAGGTCCTGCTCATCAGCATCAGCGCGCTCATCGCCGCGATGATCGTCATTCCGCTCACCATCCTTGCCGGCCTGTTCGTGTGGCTCAAGCTCACCGAAGAGACCGATGACGAGGTCATGGAGCTCGACGACGCGATCTGACCCGCGGCCGCGCCATGGCAACGTCGGTGTTCCTACACGGCCGCTCAGCCGGTCGCCAGCGCCCAGGCGGCGCTCCAGCACACCGCGGCGACCAGCATTCCCGCCCATAACCGCTCGGGGCCCACGATGCCCTGCGCCACCGCCGCGATCCCGATCGCGCCGAGCACCAGACCGGCCGGCTCGACGCGGCCCCCCAGGATGAACGCCGCTCCGACGCCGATCCCGACCGCCATGGCCGATCCCCACGCGATCGCGAAGGCGTTCCGCCGCCCCAGCCCCTGAGCCAGGTTGCCCGAGCCAAGCCGCGCGTCAGCGTCGAAGTCGCGGACCGTGTTGGCCAGGTGCGCGGCCACTGCGAAGGGACCGACGAGCAGTGGCGCCGCGGCCACGCGCTCGAGCGGGGCGCCGACGCCGGCCGCCACCCAGAGGGGCAGCAGTCCGAAGCTGACGAGATAGGGGAGGAACGAGGCGGCCCGCCGCGACAGCCAGAGGTCGTATGCGACCGCCGAGGCAGACGCCCCGAGTCCCAGCAGCAGCGGCACGAGGCCGAGCGGAAGCGAGGAGAGCAGCTGAAGCGCCAGGCCGGCAGCGGCGAGCCACAGCGCGCTGCGGGCACTCACCGCTCCGGAGGGAATCGGCTTCGAGGGCTGAACGAGCGCATCGCGCTCCCGATCCGCCCAGTCGTTGAGCGCTCCGGTCAGGATCTGCGATCCGAGGACGCTGAGAGCGAGGAGCAGGACCCGGCTGCTCAACGCCGGCTCCCCGGACTGCGCGCTGAGGATCGCGCCGAGCGCGGCGCTCAAACCGACCACCGCGATCGTGGGCGCCGGATGGACGAGACGCGCCAGGCCGATCACGGGCGCATCGTACGCGGCGTGCCGCGGCGGGGCCCGCGGGCGCGACGGACCGGCGGGAGGTGGGGTATGATCGCTTCCCGAGTAGACCAAAGGCGAACCTACTCGCGCGCGGCCCCACACCGACCTGCTTCCGCCGCCCGCTCGAGCCACCACGAGGTGCGAGGAAGACCGATGCCGAAGTATGTCTTCGTCACGGGCGGTGTCACCAGCTCCCTCGGCAAGGGCATCACGGCGGCCAGCATCGGGCGCATCCTCAAGGCGCGCGGCGTCCCGGTCAGCATCCTGAAGCTCGACCCGTACATCAACATCGACCCCGGCACGATGTCGCCGTACCAGCACGGCGAGGTCTTCGTGACCGATGACGGCGCTGAGACCGACCTCGACCTCGGCCACTACGAGCGCTTCATCGACGAGAACCTGTCGCAGGCCTCGAACGTCACGACCGGGCGGATCTACCAGAGCGTCATCGCCAAGGAGCGCCGCGGCGACTACCTGGGCGGGACGGTTCAGGTCATCCCGCACATCACCAACGAGATCAAGGAGCGGATCGCCCGCGTGGCGCGCGAGGGGACCGGCAGCGTCGCCACCAGCGGCCTGGCGGCGCATGGCGTGGTGATCGTGGAGGTCGGCGGCACGGTGGGCGACATCGAGTCGCTGCCGTTCCTGGAGGCCATCCGCCAGATGCGCAAGGACGTCGGACGCAAGAATGTCCTCTACGTCCACGTCACCTGGCTGCCCGAGATCGGCGCAACGGGCGAGCTGAAGACGAAGCCGACCCAGCACTCGGTCAAGGAGCTGCGCGGCATCGGCATCCAGCCCGACGTCATCATCCTGCGCTCGGACGAGCCGATCGACGACGAGATCCTCGACAAGGTCAGCCTCTTCACCGATGTCGACGTCCACGCGGTCATCCCGCTCAAGACGGCGAAGAGCATCTACGAGGTGCCGATCCAGCTCGAGCGCGCCGGGCTCGGCAAGCTGGTTGCCCGCGAGCTGGAGCTGCCCGGCGGTGAGCCGGACCTGGCCGACTGGCAGGAGCTGGTCGGCCGTATCCGTGCGCCACGTCCCGAGCTCGAGATCGCCATCGTCGGCAAGTACACCGAGCTGCCGGACGCGTACATCAGCGTGACCGAGGCCCTCAAGCACGCCGCGCTCCACCACAACGTGGAGGTGAAGGTGCGCTGGATCCGGTCGGAGCACCTCGAACGGGTCGAGTCGGCGCAGGTCGCCGACGAGCTGGCCGGCGTCTCCGGCGTCCTCGTTCCCGGCGGCTTCGGCTACCGGGGCGTCGAGGGACAGATCCGTGCCATTCGCTGGGCGCGCGAGCAGAAGGTGCCATTCCTCGGCCTCTGCCTCGGCCTGCAATGCGCGGTGATCGAGTTCGCGCGGGAAGCGCTCGGTACCGACGACGCCAACTCGAGCGAGTTCAACGTCTTCACCGAGCACCCGGTCATCGACCTCATGCCGGACCAGGCAGACGTCACCGACAAGGGCGGCACCATGCGCCTGGGTCTCTATCCGGCCCGGTTGGAGGATGGCTCGAAGGTGCGCATCGCCTACGGGACCGAGATTGCCTACGAGCGGCACCGGCACCGGTTCGAGGTGAACAACGCCTATCGCGACCGCCTCTCGGACGCCGGCATGGCTTTCAGCGGCGTCTCGCCGGATGGGCGCCTGGTCGAGTACATTGAGCTTCGCGATCACCCATGGTTCGTGGCGACCCAGGCTCACCCCGAGCTGAAGAGCCGCCCGAACCGGCCGCACCCGCTCTTCCGAGAGTTCGTCGGCGCCGCTGCCGAGCGAACGGCTCCCGAGGCGCGGCCGCGACGGGTGGTTTCGCGCGCCGCAAGCCCCGCAGAGAGTCGAGGATGACCAGCTCTCCAGCCCGCGCACCACGCCGATCCGGCACGAAGCCTACGCGGTTCGAGGCGCCCGAGCTCGATGCATCCATCGCCGCCGCCGAGCGTGACGCCGTCGTGGTGTGGCGCGGCGAACGCATTGCGTTCGGCGCCCTGCCGGAACGCATCGCCCGAACCGATGGCCGCAACGAGCGGGACGGCCTGTACGCCGGCTGGATCGATGCCCTCGAGGCGCTGAACCCCCTCTACCGAGACCGCCACGCCGCATGGCGCCGCTGGGCTGTCGATGCCGGTGTCGATGGGGTCGCCGGTGCCAGCGCGGAAGGGACCGATCTGCAGGCCCTGGCTCTCGAGTCCGAGCGCCTGGCCATCCAGTCGGAGACGGTCTACCACGCGGCACTTCGGCGCTACCTGGCGCTCATCGGGATCGAGCAGGGCGACGCAACCCTTGCCGACCTGTGGCACGTCCTTCGTGGCGCGGCCTGGTCGCAGTGGTTCGGCGATCGCGAGGTCGGCCGCGCCGCCGCCGAGGCCGGGCGTGGCGCGACCGGCATCGGTGCCGCCGAGGGCTGGCAGTCCGGCGAAACCGCCCTGGCCGGCTCGGAGCTCGCCAGCTCGGTGCCCGCCGCCGCTGTCGCCGAGCTGTACGGTTCGCTGGTCGGCGACCCGAGCTGGCTCGCGCGCGGTCTGCGCATGGCGCCCGATGAGATCTCGTCCTTCGCCGACTTCGCGGCGTTCGTACGCCTGTGGCGCGCGCGACGCGCGCTGGCCCACCTGCAGTACGAGATGCGCCTGCATCGCACTGATGACGAGTCGCTCCAGCGCGCCTACTACGGCGGCATCGTCGGCCACATGACCGGCGTCAGCGTTCCCGAGGCGGCCTACCTGTACGAGGTGGGCAGCCCGTTCTCGTCGGTCGCGGACCTGGAGCGCGCGATGCTGGCCGGACAGATCGCCGAGCGCATCGAGCGCCGGTACGGTGCCGAGTGGTGGTCGAGCGACGAGGCCCGCCAGCGGATCGCGGAGCTTGGCAGCCTGCCGCGCGCCGAGGACGTGCTTGCGCAACTCGGGTATGATGCCGTGGACTGGAGACCCCTTCTGCGTCAGATACGGACGCGGCTCATCGGCGAGATGAGCGGGTATGGGGGCCCCAACATCACCACTCGTGCCGGGACCCGCAAAGTCTAATGGTCTGGGTCTGACCGTTTGACCGCACGTGATCCCGAGCACCAGCGCACGACCCCCGGCCGTGATCGCGACCCCCGGGTCGACCTGTTCAACTGCCGAACCTGCCGACGATTCACACCGACCCTCATCACGGATCGAGGGTGGTGCAGCAGGGACGGCTCCCCGAAGCTCATCGAGGTCAGGTCTTACATGAAGCACTGCTGGCAGGCGAGGCGGCCATGAACGACGACGCGCGACCACAGCAGCAGCGTCGCCGCTCGCGACGCCGCCAGGACACGGCTCCTCGCCGACCGCAGCAGCAGCGCGGCGGCTATGCCCCGCGCCGCCGGAACGACTACGCCTCCGGGCAGTACTCGTCCATCTTCACCGGTCCATTTCCGTCCGACGCCGATGATCCGGGGATGAACCTGGCCGACCTCCAGGCCAAGCCGATCGACGAGCTGCGCGAGCTGGCCGCCGAGCACCAGATCACCGGGTACGAGGAGCTCGAGCACTCAGACCTCATCCTCAAGCTGCTCGACGTCGTCGCGCTCGCCCCGGCGCAGTCGCAGGATCGCAACGGCCAGTCCGGCGAGGCGGAGGGGATCCTCGAGATCGTCGATGAGGGCTTCGGGTTCCTTCGGGTGAACGGCGTCATGCCGTCCAACCAGGACATCTACGTCAGCACCTCCCAGGTTCGCCGATTCGGCCTGCGCACCGGCGACCGAGTCACGGGCCAGACCCGACCGCCCAAGGACCAGGAGAAGTACTGGGGCATGCTCCGAGTCGACACCGTGAACGGTGTCGAGCCGGAGGTGGCCAAGCGCCGCCCCTACTTCGACTCGCTGGTGCCCGTCTTCCCGGACGAGATGTTCGACATCGAGACCGATCAGAAGAACCTGACCCAGCGCCTGATCAACCTGATCAGCCCGATCGGCAAGGGCCAGCGCGGACTGATCCTGTCGCCGGCCAAGGCCGGCAAGACGACCGTCCTCAAGCACATCGCGGCCGGCATCACGGAGAACACGCCGGACGCGCTCCTCATGGTCGCCCTC
>DASVEH010000455.1:0-3047 GCA_036380655.1 Candidatus Limnocylindria bacterium
GTTGGGATAAGCACTGAAAGCATCTAAGTGCGAAGCTCGCCTCAAGATGAGGTTCCCCACTGGGTTAACCAGGTAAGACCGCAGCGAGACTAGCTGTTTGATAGGCCGCACGTGTAAGCGCAGCAATGCGTTGAGCGAAGCAGGTACTAATGGTCGAGGGCTTGACCTAGTTCACGCGACTAGCACGCTGCTGGATCGCGTTCGGAAGGGCGGCATGACCGCCCGCATCCAAGACGATCGTTGCTTCCATCCTTCGACGCGCCTCCGGGCGAGGTCGACAATTGAAGATTATCCCGGTGACGCTAGCGGAGAGGATCCACCCGTTCCCATCCCGAACACGGAAGTTAAGCTCTCCAGCGCCGAAGATACTCGGGGGGCAACTCCCTGGGAAAATAGGTCGTCGCCGGGATATTCATACGTCAGCCCCGTCGGTTTCACCGGCGGGGCTGTTGGTATCCTGCGAGGCGTGGATCGGGTCTGCCCGCTGCTCGGGCTCCAGGGGGATGGTCGTACGGCGATCGACGGCGTGGACGGTGGTCACCGCTGCCACGCGGAGGACCCCCCGACGGCGCTCGACCGCCAGCAGCAGGCCCGGGTCTGCCTGACGGCCGATCACGAGCGCTGCGACCGGTACCTGGCCCACGCCACTCGCAACGGCGGCCTGCGCCCGGCCCGATCCGGGATCCTCGACGGCCTGGTATCGACACGCATGGTCCTGGCTCCGGACCCCGCGTGGCGCGGGATCGCCGGTCGCGCGCGCCGGGCGCCTGCCGTCCCCCTGCTGGCCATCGGAGCCGCCGGCCTGGCGCTTGGCATCGGCGGCGTCGCAGTGGCCAGCGGCATGGCCGGCGACGGGCTGGCGGGTCTCGCATCGCTGGCATCGAGTCCTCCGTCGCCGTCGCCAACGCCGCGCGTCACCGCGAGCCCGGCTCCGACACCGACACCGACCCCCACCCTCGCCCCCAGCCCGAGTCCGACGCCCTCCCCAACGCCGAGCCCGACCCCGACGGTGGCCCCCACGGCGGCCCCGACCGTGGCGCCGACCGCCCCACCGCCACCTCCGCAGCAGACGTACGTGGTCCAGGAGGGAGACACGCTCGCCGCCATCGCGGAGCGATTCGGCAGCACGGTGTCGGCGCTGCAGGAAGCGAACGGGATCGAGGATCCGGACGAGATCGTCATCGGCCAGCGACTCGTCATCCCGTGACCCGATGGGTCAGAACGGCGGCTGACAGGTTCTGCAGAAGGTCGTCGCCTCCCGCCCGCCGATCTGGCGCAGCTCTCGACCACAGCGCGGACATGGCTCCCCGCCGCGGAGGTGCACCTTCAGGAACTCACGGTGCTGCGTCTGGATCTCGGGCGGCACGAGCACCCGGAGTCGCTCGACCGCATCGGCCAGGACGCCGCGCATGGCGTGATAGAGGCGATCGAGATCATCGGGCTTCAGCGTGCTGCGTCGGCGAAAGGGCGCCAGCCGGGCCTCCCACAGGATCTCGTCGCTGTAGGCATTGCCGATGCCGGCCACGAAGCGGCTGTTGCGAAGGAGGGGCTTGAGCTCACCCGGATGACGCCGGATCCGGTCATGAAACCGCTCGAGCGTGAGCTCGGGATCATCGGCGTCGGGGCCCATCTCGGCCCAGCCGGGGATCTCGTCGTCCAGGCGGTCCGGCGCGACCAGGTAGAGCTTGCCGAGCATCTCGCGGTCGACGTAGCGAAGGTCCTGGTTGTCGTCCAGCCGAAGCCGAAGTCCGGTGCGAGCCCGAACTCTTTCGCCCGTCGGCACCAGCCAGAACCGGCCGGCAAGCATCGCATTGGCGGCGAGGAGGCGCTGCTCGCCGTCCGCGCGCTCGAGCGGCACGAGCAGGAACTTGCCCCGCCGCCGCGTCGCACCGATGGTGGCGCCGGCCAGGGCGTCGAGGTCGGCCGGCGTGGCACGCAGGAGGATCGGCGTCGGCGCCGTCGCCGCTACGATCGTGCGGGTCGCGACCCTGCGGACCAGCTCCTCCGCCACGACCGTCAGATCGGGCAGCTCAGGCACGGCGAGAGGGTCGCATTTGACCGTATGGTATGCTACTCGGGCCGTGTGGCAGACAACCCCATAGTCGCGCGCGAGCGCGTCGATCCGTCGGCAGGCGAGAAGGAGCACCGAGTCGTTTCATTTGAGACCACCAGGACGCACCTGAGAGCATCGGCCGGTGATGGACGCCCTCCGCGCGGAGGGCGTTATTTGTTGCCGCGGACTTTATCGACAGGAGCGTATTGAACACTTGACCGAAGAGACGAACGAGGCGCCACGCCCGACCGGGGACCCCGAGCAGGAAGCCCCGACGACGAGCGACGAGGCTGCCAATTCCACCGAGCCGGAGACCCTCGAGGCGACCGAGCCGGTGGCGGCCGAGCCGGTGGCGACCGAGCCGGGGGAGACCGAGCCGGTGGCAGCGGAGGCCGCCGATCCGGCGGCAGCGGAGCCGACTCTGTCCACAGAGGACGCGGAGACGGCCCCCGAAGCCGACCAGCCCGAGGCGGTGGCGGATGAGCCCGCCTCGGTCGAGGACCCGTCTGCGCCCGTCGAGTCGGCCGCCGTCCCCGAGCCGGAGGAGGCCGCATCGGCTGCCGACCCGGTCGCCGAGGCGCCGGCTGTCGAGCCCGCCTCGGCCGAGGCGCCCGCGCCCGAGCCGGTCACCGAGGTGACCGAGGAGCCCGCGCCGGTGCCACCGACGAACGAGTCGATGACCATGGCCGAGCTGCTCGACCATCCCGACAACGAGGTCAAGAGCCTCAAGCACGGTGATGTCGTCGAAGGCACCGTGGTGCGGATCGACCCCGACGAGATCCTCGTCGACTTCGGCGGCAAGAGCGAGGGCGTCGTCAGCAACCGCGAGCTCATGAACCGTCGCGGCCCCCGCGACGGCGACGAGAGCCGCCCGGAGATCAACGTCGGTGACGAGGTCCTCGTCTACGTCCTGCAGCCCGAGTCGCCGGAGGGCCACGCAGTCCTCTCCCTGCGACGCGCTGGCCTCGAGCGCAAATGGCGCGCGATGCAGGAG
>DASVEH010000456.1:0-2034 GCA_036380655.1 Candidatus Limnocylindria bacterium
GGTGGCGACCTCGTGACCCACGAGGAGCTGCTCCAGGCGGGCTGGCGCGGTGAGCCGGATCCCGACCCACTCTGGATCAAGCCGCACCTCGCCCGGTTGCGCACGAAGCTGCGTGAGGCCGGGGCCGCCCTGCCGACCCCCGTCCGTTCGCTCGGCTACCGCCTCACCGTGCCATCGCCAACGGCTCCGACGGAGGAGCCTGGCTGAGACCCGCGTCCGCGTCGCGGGGGTCGACCACGACGAACCGGGCCGCCCAGTCACCCGGCTCGGCCAGGATCGCGGCGGCAAGCTCGCTGCCCTCGGCGGCATGGGCGCCCAGCAGATCGCGCAGCGCGCGCTCGTCGGACGGTGCGATTCGGCGCGCCCGCACGCTGGCGCTGAGGTGCGCCGCGACCGTGCCGTCGTCGGTCAGGTAGGCCCGTCCACCGGTCATGCCGGCGCCGAAGTTCGGACCGATCGGTCCCAGCACGACCACCGTCCCGCCGGTCATGTACTCGCAGCCGTGAGCGCCGATTCCCTCCACGACCGCCCGCGCTCCCGAGTTGCGGACCCCGAACCGCATCCCGGCCCGGCCGACCACGTGAAGCGCGCCGCCGGTGGCGCCGAAGAGGCAGACGTTGCCGGCCAGCGCCTGGTCCTGGATGGTGCCCTTCGGCGGGCGAACCACCACCGTTCCCCCGGACAGTCCCTTGCCGACGTAGTCGTTGGCCTCGCCGACGAGCGAGATGCGCATGCCGGCGACCGCAAACGCGCCAAGGCTCTGGCCGGCCGAGCCGGTCAGCTCGTAGCGGACATGCGGGAGGCGCCTGGGCTCGGGCCGTCGCTGGAGTGCGCCTGCGAGCCGTGCCCCGATGCTGCGGTCGCGGGTCGTGACCGTGGCGCGGACGAGCGTCTCGCCCTCGGCCACCCGGGCGACGATACCGTCGAGCGCACGGGCCTCGAAACAGTCGTCCACCGGTCGGTCGGCCCAACGCGGGCGGTCCTTCGGCGCATCGGTCCCCGACGGCGCCCAGGCCGGGGCTGCCGCCAGCCGCCCGAGGTCGATGGCGGCGTCGGTCGCCGCGAGCAGATCGGCCCGTCCAACGGCATCACCGAGCGATCGCAGGCCGAGCGCCGCCAGCTCCCGGCGCACGTCCTCGGCGAGGGCGGCGAAGAACGCGACCACCTGCTCCGGCGTGCCGGTGAACTTGGCGCGCAGGTCCTCGCGCTGGGTGGCGATCCCGGTCGGACACGTGTCCAGGTGGCACTGGCGCGCCATGTCGCATCCGATGGCCACCAGCGCCGCGGTCCCGAACCCGTACTCCTCGGCGCCCAGCAGCGCGGCCACCACCACGTCGCGACCGGTCTGCAGGCCACCGTCGGTGCGCAGCGCGACCCGATCGCGCAGCCGGTTGCGGACGAGCACCTGGTGCGTCTCGGCCAGGCCGAGCTCCCAGGGCAGGCCGGCGTGCTTGATCGAGCTCAACGGCGAGGCTCCAGTGCCGCCCGAATGCCCCGAGACCATGATGTAGTCGGCCTGCGCCTTGGCCACTCCGGCCGCGATGGTGCCGATCCCGGTTCCCGCGACCAGCTTCACCCCGATCCGCGCCGTGGGGTTGACCGCTCGCAGGTCGCTGATCAGCTGTGCCAGGTCCTCGATCGAGTAGATGTCGTGGTGCGGCGGCGGGCTGATCATCGTCATCCCGGGCTGCCCACGGCGCAGGCCGGCAATGAAGGCCGTCGCCTTGCGGCCAGGCAGCTGGCCGCCCTCGCCCGGCTTGGAGCCCTGCGCGATCTTGATCTCGAGCTGCTCGGCGCGGGCCAGGTACTCGGCCGTCACTCCGAAGCGGGCGGATGCCACCTGCTTGATGGCCGCGTCTCGGCGGTCGCCATCCTCGGAGGCGGCGTACCAGGCAGGATCCTCGCCGCCCTCGCCCGAGTTGGCGCTGCCCCCCAGCCGGGCCATCCCGATGCTGATCGCCTGGTGCGCCTCGGGCGACAGGGCGCCGAGGCTCATCGCCGAGCTGACGAAGCGGCGCACGATCCGTGCAGCCG
>DASVEH010000457.1:0-11165 GCA_036380655.1 Candidatus Limnocylindria bacterium
GTGCGCGTCCACACGCATGGCCCGAGCCGCTCGAGGTCGAGGCCCACCTCCTCTCGCAGCTCTCGGCGGAGTGCCTGGGCGTGCGACTCGGCCTCCTCGACGCCTCCGCCCGGGCACGCCCACAGGGAACGTTCCGGGAACTCGAACCGCACGAGGAGGACCTCCCCGGCCGGATTGAGGATCACCGCCCGCGCGGCGTCTCGCAGCCGCAGCACGGGGCCGCTCATTCCCCGGTGAGGTCCTGCAGGAGGTGGCGAAGGCGGCGGCGCAACAGCGCGTAGGACAGATGCTTCCGCGCGATCTCGAAGTTGTGCCGCGCGTTCTCGCGGATCTTCCTCGGATTCGCGAGCAGGGAATGGACTTCGTCGACGGTGTCGTCGGTGATGGCGCCGGCGATCTCGATCATCCGCAGGCCGAGTGGCGCGATATCGGCGACGTATACCGGGTAGCGGTTCACGAGGACGGGAACCCCGTAGTAGAGCGCTTCGACGAGGGCGTTGCCGTACCCCTCGTAGTGGCTCGGATACGTGATCAGGTCGGCGGCGAGGTAGGCGTCGTGGAGCGAGTGCGCGGGCCGGATCGGCTTGCCGTCGTGGTCGGGCGCGAATCGGTCCGCCGCGTAGGCCAGCCGGACACGGTGGCGTTCCGCCAGGCGCTCCAGCTCGACGAGGTAGTCGAGCCCCTCGTCGCCGGCCGGCGATGTGATGAGCAGCACCGCATCGGGGTCCCCGAGCCGCCCGACCAGCTCGATCGCCAGCTCGATGCCCTTGCGCGGCACCACGCGCGTCGGCTGCACGACGAGGAGCCCGCGCTCGTTCATGCCGAGCTCGTGGCGCAGGCGCCGTCGCACAGCGGGGGAGCGACGTGGGCGCTGCTTGCCGAAGTCGAAGACGTTCGGAACGACCGTCGAGTCGAGTCCGCGATGCTCGCGCAGCTGCGCCGCCGCCAGGCTGTTGATGCTCACGTGGCGGATCCACGGCAGGTCGGGCGGGAACGCCTGCTCTAGCACCTCGGGCACCACGCAGGACGCGAACCGCTCGCGCTCCCACCAGTAGTCGTGATGGTGGCCGATGGTCGGAATCCGCAGCTCCTCCACGAGGCGGCGGAGGGCGATCCCGAGCGGCAGCTGCATCGGGATGGCCCACGCGTTCTCGACAACCAGTGCATCGAGGTCGTGCAGCCCTGCCCAGTCACGCAGGACCGGCAGGAGCAGCTCGACGAGCCGCTCGATCTCCGCCCGCACCGCGTTCGGGTCGCTGTCGGGGTCGAAGGCCGCCGCCGTCACGCGCGCGGCCGGCGGCCACGTGAAGTGCATGGGCGGCACCAGCCGCGCCTGGTAGCGGAGGGCGTCGACCTCCCCGGCGCAGAGGCGCAGGTCGTGCCCCATGGCGTCGAGGACCGCTTCCCATTTCGCCGTCTCGAACGTTACCCCGTCCACGCCGGCCAACCGGGTCGCGACGATGCCGATCCTCACGCAGCGATCCTATCGAGTCCGCGGTCCGATCGTCGGGCTCCCCGCCATGCCGCGGGCGTCTTCGGCGAGCGCGGCTACACTCCTCCGCATGTCATCCCTTCCCGTGGTCGCCATCGTCGGACGCCCGAACGTCGGCAAGAGCACCCTCTTCAACCGACTGATCGGCCAGCGACTGGCGATCATCTCCGACGTGTCCGGCACCACCCGTGACCGCGTCTACGGGACCGGCGAGTGGAGCGGCCGCACGTTCACCATCGTCGACACCGGCGGGCTGGAGCTCGAGCCCGGAACGCACATCGAGGAGCGGGTGCAGGACCAGGCGCGGGTCGCGGTCGAGGAGTCCGACCTCATCCTCTTCGTCGTCGATGCCCACGCCGGCCTGGCGCCGCTCGATCACGAGGTCGCCGATAGGCTGCGCCGCGCCGACGCGCCAGTGATCCTGGTCATCAACAAGGGGGACAACCCGGCGCGCGAGGCCGATGCGGTCGAGTTCTACGCCCTCGGCTTCGACCCGGCCATCACCATCTCCGCCCAGCATGGCCGGAACACCGGTGACCTCGCCGATCTCATCGTGGACAACCTTCCGCCGCCGAGCGAAGCCGAGGCGGCGGCATCGGTCCAGCCGGAGGATCTCACCGAGGAGGAGATGGCCGAGCTGGCCGAGACCGAGCTCGGGGCGCCGCGCGTGGCGATCGTCGGCAGACCGAACACCGGCAAGTCGACGTTCGTGAACAAGGTGTTCGGCTCGGAGCGGATGATCGTGTCCGAGGTGCCCGGGACGACCCGGGACCCGATCGACACGACGATCAGCCTCGACGGGCAGGAGATCGTGCTCGTCGACACGGCCGGCATCCGGCGTCGCGGCGCGATCGAGCGCGGGATCGAGCGCTACAGCGTGCTGCGCAGCATGAAAGCCATCGACTCAGCCGACGTCGCGGTGGTCATGACGGATGCCACCGAGGGCTACACCGCCCAGGACGCGCACGTCGTGGGGTACGTGCTCGACGCCCACAAGGGCATCGTGCTCGTGGTCAACAAGTGGGACGCGGTCGAGAAGGACGAGCACACCGCCGACAAGTGGCTGAAGCGCCTGCGCCGCGACGCGCCGTACCTGGTATGGGCCGACATCGTGTTCGCCTCTGCGCTCACCGGCCAACGTGTCGAGCGCATCCTGCGCGAGGCGCTTCGGGTCGCCGAGGAGCGGTATCGACGCGTGCCGACCGGCGAGCTCAACCGTCTGGTCATGGACGCGGTGCGCGCGCATCCGCCGTCGCATGTCCGGAACCGGCTGCCGAAGATCTACTACGCCACCCAGGTCGGGGTGGCGCCGCCGACGTTCGTCGTCTTCTGCAACGACCCGGAGATCGTGCACTTCTCCTACAAGCGCTACCTCGAGAACCAGATCCGGGAGAAGTACGGCTTCCTGGGCACGCCGATCCGCCTGATCCTGCGCCAGCGCGAGTCGGAGGAGGCTGCCCGCCGCTCGGCCCGCCCACGGCGGAGAAGCTCGCGGAGCCGATGAAACGCGCACTCCTGGTCGATATCGACGACACGGTCGTCGACTGGATCGGGCCCGCGCGCGATGCTGTGATCGCCACCGTGGCGACGCACCCGGCGCTCGCCGGCTCCGACCCGAACCGCGTGGCCGACCGGTTCCTGGAGATCGTGGAGGAGACGCACGCGCTCTGGATGAACGGATCGCTCTCCGTGGACGGCCTGCGAGCCGAGCGCATCCGACGCCTCGTGGCTGAATCGGGTGCCGATCTCGACGTCGACGAGGCGGCCCACCTGGCAAGCGCGTATCGCGACGCCTACCTGGCGGCGCGGCGTCCGGTTGCCGGCGCGGCGGAGCTCCTGGCCGAGGTGCGTCGACGGGGAGCACGGGTCGTGGCGGTGACGAACAACCTTGTCACCGAGCAGGAGGACAAGCTGCGGCACACCGGCCTCAGACATCTGTTCGACGAGCTCGTCATCTCGGAGGCGGCCGGCATCAGCAAGCCCGACCCGGCCATCTTCTCGATGGCTGTCTCCGCGGCCGGGGTTCCGGCCTCCGAGAGCGTCATGCTCGGCGATTCCTGGGAGAACGACGTGATGGGAGCCATAGGCGCCGGGATCGCCGCCGCCTGGCTGGATCGAGCGGGGAGGGGAGTGCCGGATCGGTCGGTCTCGGTGCTCACGCTCGGCAGCCTCGAGCCGGCCGGCGAGGTGGCAGAGGCTCTGCTCGGCGCTGATGCGCTGGTATCGTCGTCGCCGTGACGGACCAGGTGGGGGTCATCGGAGCAGGCGCCTGGGGAACGACCCTCGCCGTGCTCCTCGCCGACGCCCAGCGCCCGGTGAGCCTGCGAGCCCACTCGACCGAGTCCGCCGAGCGCCTGGCGCACGCGCGCGCGAACGAGCGGTACCTGCCCGGCGTGATCTTCCCGCCGAACGTTCGCGTGGTCACCGATGACGCCTACCTCTCCGAGCCGCATCGGTTCTACGTGCTCGCCGTCCCATCGGCGCACGTGCGCAGGACGCTGGAGTCGGTCGGTGCGCTGCTGGATCCGGATGCGCCGATCCTGTCGGTGGTGAAGGGCATCGAGGAGGGGACGCACCTGCGCATGACGCAGGTCATCGGCGACGTCCTGCCCGGCCGCCGGGTGGCGGCCCTGTCGGGGCCGAACCTGGCGCGCGAGATCGGCGGTGGCAAGCCGGCCGGATCGGTCGTGGCGTCCGAGGATGCCGGGCTCGCCGCCGAGCTGGCATCGGTCCTGTCGTCGGACCGGTTCCGGGTCTACACGAACCCGGACGTCGTCGGCGTCGAGCTGTGTGGCGCGCTCAAGAACGTGATGGCCCTGGCGGCCGGCATGGTGGACGGCCTCGGGTTCGGCGACTCCGCCAAGGCCGGCATCATCACTCGCGGCCTGGCCGAGATGACCCGCCTCGGCGTGGCGGCCGGCGCCCATCCGCTCACCTTCGCCGGCCTTGCGGGCGTGGGCGACCTCATCGCGACCTGCATGTCGCCGCTGTCGCGCAACCGCCGCGCCGGCGAGCTCATCGCCTCGGGCGTTCCGTGGCCCGAGGCCGCGGAGCAGCTCACCGGCATCGCCGAGGGCGTCCCCACCGTGGCCGGCGCGCTCGAACTGGCCGCCACGCATGGAGTCGAGATGCCCATCGCCGAGCAGGTCCGCGCCGTCATCTTCGAGCGACGGCCTCCGCTGGCGGCGGTGGCCGAGCTGATGGCCCGCTCGCCCAAGGACGAGCTGGGCGGTTAGGTCAGGGACCGGAATGTGCCCATGGGCCTCCGTGCGGACGCCGCCGCGGCTCCCGCTATACTCGTCGGCGTCGGTCGGGGCGTAGCGCAGTCTGGTAGCGCACTTGAATGGGGTTCAAGAGGTCGGAGGTTCGAATCCTCTCGCCCCGACCAATCTCCGCCGGGATCCCCAGCCACCACACGTGTTCCTCGCGCGCGTGGATCGGCAAAGCGCCTTCGTCAGGCTCCGGCGGTCCCGAACGTCGCGCGGCCGGCCGGTCGATAGGTCTGCAGCGTCACGCCTGAGGGCGTGGATCGCGACTCCACCAGCTCCAGGTTGTGCGTCTGCCCCTGCTCCGGGAAGAGCCGCAGCCCGTCGCTTACGATGACGGGATGGATCTCCAGGTTCAGCTCGTCGACGAGGTCGCGCTCGAGCAGCCAGCGGAGCAGGGCGCCGCTGCCATGGACCTGGAGCTCGCGCCCGGGTTTCGCCTTGAGCTCACAGACCGCGTCCTCGACGTCGCCGTCGATGACGTGGGTGTTCCAACCCGGATGCTTGAGCGTGGCCGAAGGCACGTATTTGGGCAGCACGTTGATGCCGTGGGAGACGGGATCGCCCTCGTCGTGGTGCGGCCAGTACGCCTCGAAGATCTCCCACGTTCGGCGCCCGAGGAGCAGCGCGTCGGCCCGCTCGAAGACCGAGGTCACGAATATCCCGGTCTCCTCGTCGAAGTGCGGCGCCACCCAACCGCCGCGATCGAACTCTCCGCGCCGATCCTCATCGGGTCCTCCCGGCCCCTGGTACACGCCGTCAACGGTCAGCATCATCGTCGCCGTCAGCTTCATGTCGTCACTCCCACCAGCACGTTCTGAAGACTAGACATTGCACCCGCCGGAAACTGATCGGTAGGCCCGCCCCAGCACTCTCGGCCGGACCAAGGATCCGCTCAGCGGGTGACCCGCAGGATGCGATCGTCGCCCCCGTTCGCCGTCGACACATAGAGGGCTCCGTCGGGGCCGATGACCATGGCCCGCAGCCGGCCGAAGCGACCGTCGAGCAGCGTCTCCTCGAGCGTGGCGGTATCGCCGTCGACGCTGAACCGCCGCAGGTCCTCTTCCTTCAGCGTGCTGACCATCAGGTCGCCCTGCCAGTCGCGCCAGGACGATCCGGCCAGCAACGTCGCCCCCGAGGTGGCCAGCGTGGGGGAGCCCGACGCCCAGGCAGGCGGAAGGTAGGCGGCGGCGGCGCTGCAGCCGCCAGGGATCGGCCCGGGCGTATCGGCCCCGGTGAAGCACGGATAGCCGTAATTGCCGCCGGCGCGCAGGTGGTTGATTTCGTCGTTCTCCTCGGTCCCGTGCTCGACGGCCCAGGCGCTGCCGTCCGCCGCGAAGGCGAGCCCCTGTGGGTTTCGATGGCCGAGGCTGAACACCTCGTTGCCGAACGGGTTGTCGTCCGGCGTCGATCCGTCCAGCTTGACGCGCAGGATCTTGCCGTTGAGCCGATGCGGATCCTGCGCCACGTTCGCACCTGCCGGCTGGTTCGCGTCGCCCACGCTGAACCACAGGTGATCCGTCGCGTCGACCTCGACGGCGCAGCCCTGGTGACGGGGTCCACCGGTCGGCTCGCCGGTCTGCTCTCCGATCGGCAGCGGAGTGAAGGCGGCCAGGGAGCCGTCGTCGGCGAGGGTCGAGTGCAGGAGCTCCACCTTCCAGTCACCGCCGGCATCGCGGGAGGCGCACACGAAGACGTCCGTTCCGTGGACGGCAATGCCCATGAGCCCCGACTCGAGCTCGGCCCGCACGTCGGGGACCGTGGCGGTGTGGAGGAGCGGATCGTCGCGCGCGGGGCCGGCGAAGACGCGCACGCGACCGGCGCGCTCGGTGACCAGCATCCGTCCGTCGGCGGCGAAGGCGATGTCCCACGGATGGTCCAGTCCGGCCTGGACGACCTCGACGCGGACGGGGTCGAAGGGACGGACGGCCGCGACCACGCCAGCGATGGTCAGGAGGAGCAGGCCCGACAGGAGGACCGTGGAGAGAGTTCGGGGGGAAACGCCGAGGCGGCTGGCGAACGTCCGTGTGGACGCCGGCAGCCGCCTCATTGGCACTAGGGAGCCGAGTGAGCTACTCGGCAGCCTTGATGTTCGAAGCGCGCGGACCGCGCGGGTTGGACTCGACGTCGAAGGTTACGCCCTCGCCGCCGACGAGACGATCGAAGTCGATCGACTCACTGAGCCCGTCGCGGTGGAAGAAATAATCCTTGCCATCCTCGCCGGTGATGAAGCCGAAGCCGCGATCGGCCACGATCTTCTTGATGGTGCCATTGGCCATGGGAGGCCTCCTAACGGTAGAACCCACAGAGTACTCGACCTTGGCATGTAGCATCGGCGCCGATGACGCCGCTTCCAGGCAGCCCGCCGTATCTGCTGCGCGCCAGGCTGCTCTCGCCCCTCGCCGATGGAGGCGTGCTCGACGAGTCTGACGGGCTCCTCGAGGTCGATGGAGGAGGGCGAATTGCGCGCGTACAGGCCTCGGCCGGCGAGCGAGACCCGGCGTCGGTCACCGATCTGCGGCCGCTGGTGCTCATGCCGGGCATGGTCGACCTGCACGCCCACCTTCCCCAGCTGCCAAACGCCGGGCTCGGCAGTGGCCTCGACCTGATGACCTGGCTCGACCGGTACATCTTTCCGCTCGAGCGCGCCTACGACCGATCGGTCGCCGAGCGGCAGGCACCTGCCGCCTTCCGTGCCTTCGCCGCGGCCGGCACGACGACCGTGGTCGCCTACGCGGCGCTCTGGGCGGACTCGACCGATGCCGCCTTCGCGGCCGCCGAGGCGCACGGCATCCGGGCGGTGATCGGCAAGGTGATGATGGATCGTCTCACCTACGACACGGAGATCGCGCCGGGCGAGATCCTCGAGAAGAGCCTGCGCCAGTCCGACGAGTTGGCCGCCCGCTGGCACGGCCGCGACGACGGGCGGCTTTCCTACGCCTTCACCCCGCGCTTCGCGGTGAGCTGCTCCGCCGAGATGCTGCGCGAGTCGGCCTCTCTGGCGGCCCGGCACGGCGCGTACTGGCAGACGCATCTGTCGGAGGACGCGGGCGAGATGAGCGAGGTGCGACGCCTCTTCCCCGAGGCGCGCGACTACCTCGACGTCTACGACCGGGCCGGCGCGCTCGGCGCTCGCACGATCCTCGCCCACGCCATCCATCTGTCGGAGGGCGAGGTCGAGCGCCTCGTGGCGAGCGACGCCCGGGTGGCCCATTGCCCGTCGTCCAACCTGTTCCTGTCGAGCGGGATGATGCGGCTCGGCGCATACCGACGGGCGGGCATGCAGGTCGGCCTGGGAAGCGACGTGGCGGCCGGACCGGAGGTGTCGATCTTCAGCGTCATGCGCGCCGGCGCGGTGACCCAGCGGGTCCTGGAGCTCACCGGCAGCGTCGACGGTACCGACGGCCTCCGTCCCCTCGACTGGCTGCGCCTTGGGACGCTCGAAGGGGCACGCGTCCTGGGGCTCGACGACAGGATCGGATCACTCGAGGTCGGCAAGGAGGCCGATCTCATCGCGGTCGATCCGCGCTTCACGAACCCGCTTCCCACCGACGATCCGCCGTCGGCAGCCGACGAGGTCGCCAGCCGCCTCGTCTTCCGCCCGCACGCCAACATGGTGCGTGCCGCATGGGTACGGGGACGCTTGCTCGCCGGGCCGCCGGGGCTCGGGGGGATCGGCTAGGCTAGCGCGATGGACCGAGTCATCCAGATCCTCGTGAACGCGGCGGCCCTCTACGTTGCGGTCCTCCTGACACCGGTTGACTTCGATTTCGGACCGTCGGACGCGTTGGTGAAGTTCCTGCTCGTGGCGCTCATCTTCGGGCTGGTGAACACATTCCTGAAGCCCGTCCTGCGCATCCTCACCCTGCCGATCACGCTCATGACCATGGGACTCTTCCTGCTGGTCATCAACGCGGTGCTCCTCCTGCTGGTCGGCGCGATCTCGGGTGAGCTCAACCTCGGCCTCACCGTGCCCGACTTCCTGGCGGCGCTCCTGGCCTCGCTCGTGATCAGCCTCGTCGGGATGGTGCTCTCCATGGTCATCGGCGCCGGTCGGATGGTTCTCTGAACGGTCTCCCGGCGGTCTCCGTGGCGCGCGCGCCGTGGCCGGTCGGCGCCCTCTTCGGGGCGGCACTGGCCGTCGTCATCACCCTGGCCGGGCCGCTGCTCCTCTTCAACCCGGGGTTCACCTCCGTCCTGCAGGCGCGCCACGGGGTGGCCGCCTCGTTCGAGACCTCGCAGACCGAGATCGATCGCGTCACCGGCGAGATCCTTGGCGACCTGTACGTCGATGGCGGCTTCGAGTCCGCGCTGACGCCCGGCGAGCCGCTGCTCGACGCACGCGAGCGCTCCCACATGAGCGACGTCTCCCGGCTCGTCCAGCTCCTGGCCGGAGTCACGGTGGTGGCGCTGGTGATTGCCCTGGTGATGGGCGCCTGGCTGCGACGCGAGCCGCGACGTCAGGGACGCATCATGCTCATCTCGGCGGGCGTCGTCGGCGTGGTGGCGGTCCTGCTGGCCGGCATCTTCGCGGTTGCCTTCGAACCGGCGTTCCTCGCCTTCCACGCGGTCTTCTTCCCGCCCGGCACGTACCTGTTCGCCGAGGGCTCGAACCTCATCCTGCTCTTCCCCGAGGGGTTCTGGTTCGATGCGGCGCTGGCCGCGGGCGCCGCGATTCTGGTGACGGCGCTCGTGGTGAGTGCCTTCGGCTTCGCGCGCTGGCGAGCCGCGGCTCGGCCGCTCGCCCAGCCCTGATCTAGACTCAGCCGATGGGCGCAGGATGGAAGATCGGCCGCCTGGCCGGCATCGAGCTCGCGGTGCATCCGAGCTGGCTGGTGATCGCCTTCCTGCTCACCTTCTCGCTGGCCGATGCGTTCTTCCCGCGCATCATCCCCGGCTGGACCGCCGGACAGTATTGGTTGCTCGGCGCGGCTACCGCCCTCCTCTTTTTCGCGTCGGTGCTGGCCCACGAGTTCTCGCACGCCATCCTCGCGCGGCGGCTGGGCCTGAAGGTTGCCGGCATCACGCTCTTCATCTTCGGCGGTGCGACGAGCATCGAGACCGACTCGCGCCGCCCGCGCGACGAGGCGCTCATTGCCCTGGCGGGTCCGGTCACCAGCCTCGGCATCGGCGCGTTGCTGCTGGGCGTCGGCGCCGTCGTGCCGCAGCCGGAGGTCCGGGCGCTGGTCGGTTGGTTGGGGGTGATCAACCTCGTGCTCGGCGCGTTCAACCTGGTGCCGGGCTATCCGATGGACGGCGGTCGTGTCCTGCGTGCCATCCTCTGGGGCCTGCGCGGCGATCCGCTGCTGGCGACGAGGCAGGCGGCCATGGTGGGGCGCGTCATCGGCTACCTGATGGTCGCGGGCGGCATCGTGTGGGCATTGCGGGCACGGGACATCGCCACCGGGCTGTGGCTGGCGCTGGTCGGCTGGTTCCTGGCCACCTCCGCGGAGGCGAGCATGCAGCAGGCGGGCGTCGAGCGGTCGCTGAGCGGCGTGCGCGTCCGCGACGCCATGGACCTGACCCCCGCCGCCGTTTCGCCCAACGAATCCGTCGCCGACCTCGTCTCCGAGCGCATGCTGCGCGGCGACGACCGCTCCTTCCTGGTGCGCCACGAGGACGGAGGGCTGGCCGGGATGGTCACCCTAGGGGACGTTCGGCGGCTGCCGCGCGAGGCGTGGGCCGACCGCCGGGTGACCGACATCATGACCCGGTACGGGGAGCTCGCGACCATCGGCCCGGACGAGCCGCTGGTCGATGCCCTCCGGCTGATCCAGGAGCGCGAGGTCGGGCAGCTTCCGGTCATCGGCGACGAGGCACGCCACCCCCTCGGGATGGTGACCCGCAGCGGGATTCTGCGGCTCATCGAGGCCCGCATGAAGCTGGGCGTCTGACCGCGCCGATGCTGACCGTCGACGAGGCGCTCGCTCGCCTGCTTGCCGGGGTTCGTCCGATCCAGGGCGAGCGCGTGGCGATTGCCGATGCCCTCGGCCGCGTACCGGTCGCCGACGCGCTGACCGCCGCGGCCGACGTCCCTCCGTTTGCCAACTCGGCGATGGATGGGTTCGCCGTTCGTGCCACCGATGGGGCCGACGCGCGCCGACTGGTGGGGGAGTCGCGTGCCGGCGGGCCTCCTGCCCCTTCCGTGGAGGCGGGAACAGCCGTTCGGATCATGACCGGGGCGCCGATGCCGGCCGGCGCGGACGCGGTGGTGCCGATCGAGGAGGCACGCGAGTCAAACGGTACGGTGGTGGTCGAATCCGCGCCGGCGATCGGACGGCACGTCCGCGCGGCCGGCCTGGACGTCCGGCAGGGAACCTCCGTGCCGTTGCCGCGGCGGCCGCTGGCCCCCTCGGCGATTGGCCTGCTGGCGGCACTGCGCATCCCGGAGCTCGAGGTGCGACGTC
>DASVEH010000458.1:0-2771 GCA_036380655.1 Candidatus Limnocylindria bacterium
GCAGGCGGATCACGTCGGGCTCCTGGACGAGCATCGACCGGAAGCGCGTGAACACGACATGCACCTCATCGACCGCGGGCACGTCGTGGGCCTCGTCGTTGTCGTCGTCCACGGGCCCACCCGAGTCGTCGCCCTCGACGCCGACCTGACCGGCCAGCATCGCCTTGGTCAGCTCGGCGCCGATCTCCCGCGCATCGTCGTAGCGCGGGTTGTCGGAGAATCCGCTCCAGCTGTCGACCATCTCCCGCTGCCGGAAGCTGTAGTACGTGATGCCCTTGCGGCCGCTCACGTACAGGTCGACCTCCTTGCCCTCCTGGTGCAGCTTCTCCACCAGCCGCTCGGCCTCCCTGAGCAGCGACGACGAGTACGCGCCGGCAAGGCCTCGGTCGCTGGTGACCACGAGCATCGCGGCACGCTCGGGGTTCTCGGCCTCGGTGGTGAGCGGGTGCTCGACCTGCGTGAAGGTCGCCAGCGCCGAGACGGCACGGGTCAGCTCGCGTGCGTACGGCGCGGCCGCCGTGGCACGCGCCTGCGCCTTGATGATCCGCGACGCCGCGATCAGCTCCATCGCCCGGGTGATCTTCTTGGTGGCCTGGGTCGACCTGATCTTGGCGCGCAGCTCGCGCAGCGAGGCGGCCACCGTCAGCCCCGCTTCTGCTTGACGATCTGCTCCTGCTCCACGTCCTCGTCCTCGAGGGCCTCGTACTCCTCGCGGCCGACCTGGATCGAGCCGCCCTCGCTGGTCTCGAACTGCTCGGTGAAGGAGGTGTAGGCCTGGTCCAGCGACTCCTCGGTCTCGTCGGAGAACTCCCGCGACTCCCGGATGGTCTCCATCACGCCACCGTGCTCACGCTTCAGGTACTCGAGGAACTCGGTCTCGAAGCGCCGCACATCATCGATCGGCACCGGGTCGAGCTTGCCCTTGGTGCCCGCCCAGATCGACACGACCTGGTCCTCCACCGGGAACGGCGTGTACTGGGGCTGCTTGAGCAGCTCCATGAGCCGTTGTCCACGGTCGAGCTGGCGGCGCGACGAGGCATCGAGGTCGGAGGCGAACATCGCGAATGCCTCGAGCTCGCGGAACTGGGCGAGGTCGATCTTGAGTGACCCGGTCACCTTCCGCATCGCCTTCACCATGGCGGCACCACCCACCCGCGACACTGACTGTCCGACGTCGATGGCCGGGCGCTGGTTGGCGTTGAACAGGTCGGACTGCAAGAAGATCTGGCCGTCGGTGATCGAGATGACGTTGGTCGGGATGTAGGCCGAGATGTCGTTGGCCTTGGTCTCGACCATCGGCAGGCCGGTCATCGAGCCGGCGCCCAGCTCGTCGGACAGCTTGGCGCAGCGCTCCAGCAACCGGCTGTGCAGGTAGAACACGTCCCCGGGGTAGGCCTCGCGGCCGGGCGGGCGGCGCAGCAACAGCGAGACCGCACGGTAGGCCTCTGCGTGCTTCGACAGGTCGTCGAACACGATGAGCACGTGCTTGCCGGCGTACATCCAGTGCTGGCCGATTGACGAGGCGGTGTAGGGCGCGAGGTACTTGGAACCGGCCGAGTCCGACGCGGGGGAGGCGACGATCGTCGTGTACTCCAGTGCGCCGGCCTCCTCGAGTGCGCCGCGGACACCCGCGATCGTGGAGCCCTTCTGCCCGATCCCGACGTAGATGCAGCGCACCTGCTGCTCAGGGTCGCCGGTCTCCCAGAACTCCCTCTGGTTGATGATCGTGTCCAGGGCGATCGCGGACTTTCCGGTCTGGCGGTCGCCGATGATGAGCTGACGCTGGCCGCGGCCGATCGGGGTGAGGGCATCGACGGCCTTCAGCCCGGTCTGCAGCGGCTGGCTGACCCCCTGGCGCTCCATCACCGAGGCGGCCTGCAGCTCCAGGGCGCGGCGGGCGTCGGTGTCGATGTCGCCCAGTCCGTCGATAGGCTCACCGAGGGGGTCGACGACGCGGCCGAGATAGCCGTCGCCGACCGGCACCGAGAGGATCTCACCGGTACGGCGGACGCTCTGCCCCTCCTCGATGCCGGCGAAGTCACCGAGGACCACCACCCCGATCTCACGCTCGTCGAGGTTCAGCGCCAAGCCCGCGGTGCCGTCCTCGAAGGTCAGCAGCTCGTTGGCCATGGCCGACGGGAGGCCTTCGACCCGGGCGATGCCGTCCCCGGCCTCGGCGACCGTGCCGATCTCCTCGGTGCTGGCGGCCTCCGGCTTGTACTCGGAGACGAATCGCGTCAATGCGTCGCGGATGTCCTCCGAACGGATGGTGAGCTCGGCCATGGTTGTCGTTCCTGCTCTCTGGACTCGTGCTATCGGACTGTCAGGATGGTCGGCACCTGTGACGGCGCCTACGGGTGGTCGGTCAGCCGGTCAGCCGTCGCCGCGCCTCAGCCAGCTTGGTGGCGACGGTGCCGTCGACGATCTCGTCCCCGACGGTAACCCGCACCCCGCCGACCACCTCGGGATCGACGATGACGTTGAGCTGAAGCTCGTGGCCGAACCTCGCGGTGAGGGCCGCCGCCAGCCGCTCGCGCAGCTCGTCGGACAGTGGGCGTGCGACGCGGACGACCGCCACCAGCCGCTGGCGCCGGGCCGCTGCCAGCTTCTGCATCTCGGCCAGCGAGCCGATCACCGAGCGGTGGCGCCCCGCGGCCGCCTGCCGGGCCAGCTGCACGGTGGCGGCACCGACCCGGTCGCCGAGCAGCGCGTCCACCAGGCGCAGCCGCGCCTCGACCGGTGCGGTCCGGTCGTTCAGAGCGTCGCGCAGC
>DASVEH010000459.1:0-5720 GCA_036380655.1 Candidatus Limnocylindria bacterium
AGTTCCTCTGGCAGGAGGGCCACACCGCCCACGCGACGAGTGACGAGGCGATGGCCGAGGCGCGCCAGATGCTCGAGGTCTACCGCGAAGTCGCCGAGGACGTGCTCGGCATCCCGGTCCTGCCGGGACGCAAGTCGCCCGGCGAACGCTTCCCCGGTGCGGTGGAGACATACACGATCGAAGGGCTGATGCGCGACGCGAAGGCGCTCCAGTGCGGTACGAGCCACTTCCTCGGCCAGAACTTCGCGAAGGCCTACGACGTCACCTTCCTCAACGCCGATGGCGAGCAGGAGCACGCCTGGGCGACCTCGTGGGGGTTCTCGACCCGCATGGTGGGGGCCGCGATCATGGCCCACGGCGACGACGCCGGGCTGCGCCTGCCTCCCGCGGCGGCGCCGATCCAGGTCGTCATCGTGCCGATCTACCGCTCCGACGAGGAGCGTGCCTCCGTGCTCGAGGTGGCGGAGAAGCTGCGCGCCGACCTCGCCGCCGATGGGGTCCGCGTGCGGCTGGACGACCGCGACCAGCATCGGCCCGGCTACAAGTTCGCGGAGTGGGAGCTCAAGGGCGTCCCGGTCCGTATCGAGCTCGGTCCGCGTGACGTCGCCGCCTCGCGCGTCGTGGTCGCCAGCCGGCTGGGCGGCGAGAAGGAGGAGGTCGCCGTCGCCGAAGTGGCGGGGGGCATGGCCGAGCGGCTGGCATCGGTCCAGCGCGACCTCTACGCCGATGCGCTCGCGTATCGCGAGGCGAACACGCACGAGATCACCTCGTTCGATGCGTTCGCGACGGGCGTGGCGGAGCAGGGCGGCTTCTGGATCGGCGCCTGGTGCGGCGAGGGGAGCTGCGAGGCGGAGGTCGCGGCCCGGACCAAGGCGACGATCCGCTTCCTGCCGATCGAACCGACCGATCCGGGCGCCGACTGCGTGCACTGTGGCCGCCCCGGCATCGACGTTGCCACTTGGGCGCGAGCGTACTGACGGATGCGGCCATCAGCCGCGTTCTCGGCCGCGATTCTTGTCGCCGGCTGCGGCATCTTGCCGGGCCACGTGCCGGAGTGGGTGGCGAACCGCCAGCCACTCGAGTCATGCGGCGAGGAGACGCCAGAGGGGCTGAACGCCGATGCCCGAGCGTGCATCCTCGATGCCTACGAGACGGGATCAGGCGCCGAGCTCATCAGCACCCAGAACAGCGTCGAAGGCGATCCGATCACGCGATACATCCGCGTTCACGAGAACGGCGTCGTGGAGATCTTCCACGACGCGACGCGCGATAGCTTCGGTTCGGGCGAGTGGGAGCGGCTTCTCTGCGCCGGACTCATCCCGGTTGCGGACGTGAACGACCCGCCTGACGACGTATATCCCGCGGAGATGATGTTCATCGAGGACGCCTGTGAACCGCTGCCCGTCCCGTGACGGCCAGCGCTAGCATCGGCCCATGAGCATCACGGCCGAACCGCACATCGTCTCGATCGACGAGATCCGCGAGGCGGCGGAACGCATCCGCGGCATCGCGACGCGCACGCCGCTGCTGCGTTGGGACGACACGACCTGGCTCAAGCCGGAGTCGCTTCAGCCGGTGGGAGCCTTCAAGATGCGCGGCGCCTACAACAAGCTCGCCTCCCTGACCGATGCGGAGCGTGCTCGTGGCGTCGTCACCTACTCGTCGGGCAACCATGCCCAGGCGGTGGCCCGCGCGGCGCGGCTGCTCGGCGCGAAGGCCGTGATCTGCATGCCGGAGAACGCTCCGCGCGTGAAGGTGGACGGCGTGCTTCGCGATGGGGCCGAGATCATCACCACCGGCAACGACTCGGAGGAGCGTCATCGCCGAGCGCTGGACCTGGTCGAGGAACGCGGGCTCGTCATGGTCGAGCCGTATGACGACCCGGCGATCATCGCCGGCCAGGGCACCTGCGGCCTCGAGATCGTCGAGGATCTGCCCGACGTGACGAGCGTCCTCGTCCCGGTCTCGGGCGGCGGCCTGTCCGCCGGGGTGGCGACCGCCGTGAAGGCGCTGGCGCCCGGGTCCCGCGTCATCGGCGTCGAGCCCGAGCTGGCCGCCGACGCGAAGGAGTCGCTCGAGCGCGGCGAGCTCGTGCACTGGACCGCCGAGCAGACGGTGCGCACCATGGCCGACGGCCTGCGAACGAACTCGCTAGGACCGCTGCCGTTCGAGCACCTTCGGCGGTTCATGGACGACATCGTGACCGTCGGCGAGGACGAGATGGCCGATGCCATGCGCCAGCTCGCGCACCGAGCGCGCCTCGTGGTCGAGCCGTCCGGTGCCGCCTCGATGGCCGCACACCTCGCGGACCGAGCGCCGCGCACCGATGGCGACGACGCGCGGGTCGTCATCCTGAGCGGCGGTAACGTCGACCCGGAGCTGTTCCTGCGCATCCTGGCGGGGTAGGCGGGCACGGCCACCGGGTGACCGCCCCTCAGCGGGGATGGGAGCCCGCGGCCGGCATCAGCCGCCGGAAAGCAGCTCAACGGCGCGGTCGAGCTGCGGATCCTCCTCACCGCTGGGATCCTCGGCCGGTGCCACCACCACGTCCGGGGCGATCCCGTCCGGGGCGGCCGAGTTGTGCTCCGGCGTGAACCATCGGTCGGTCGTGATGCGAAGGCCGCCGCCGTTCGGAAGGTCGTTCCAGATCTGGACCGTGTTCTTGCCGAAGGTGGGCTGCCCGACGATGGTTGCTCGACCCGTCTCCTTGAGGGCGCCCGCCACGATCTCCGAGGCGGAGGCCGAGCCCTCGTCGACGAGGACGACGACGGCGATCGCATCGGTCTGTGCCAGCCCGCCCGGCTCCGACTCCCACCGCTGGACGTCGTCGCCGGATTCGACCGTGAAGATCAGCTCGCCGGCCGGCACGAACTGGCTGGCGATTCCCTGGGCCGTGGTGATGAAGCCGCCCGGGTTCCCGCGCAGGTCGAGCACGATCGAGGTGGCTCCCTGCTCGAGCAGCGACCCGAGCTCCTCGCGGAACAGGCCGGTGGCCCGGTCGGTGAAGGTGGTCAGCCGGATGTACCCGACCCCGTCCGAGAGCAGCTCAGCATTGACCTCCTGGAGGTCGATCACGGCGCGCGTGATCGTGATCTCGAGCTCCTCGCCGTCGCGACCGACCGTGAGGGTCACATCGGTGCCGGCCTCGCCGCGGACCTCGAAGACGAGCGAGCTGACCGACTCGCCGACCGTCGAGGTCCCGTCGATCTCGAGCACCCGGTCGCCGGCTCGCAGCCCTGCCTCCTCTGCCGGCGACCCGGACAGCGGCGCGACGATGACCATCGCGCACGTCTCCGTCACCACCGTGCACGAGGCGAGGTCATCGGGATCGGCCAGGTTCTCCATCCCGACCTCGGCGCCGATGCCGCTGAACTCGCCCGACAGGTCGTCGAGCGCCGACCCGTACTGATCGGGGGGCAGGTAGCCGGAATACGGATCCTCGAGTCCGTACTCGACCATGCCGCGCACGGCGCCATCGACCAGGTCCTCGTCACTGATCTCGTCGACGTACTCGCCCTTGATCTGTGCGTAGGTCTCGCACAGGACGGCGAAGGCCTCGCTCGGCTCAGCGCAGGTGACCGTCTCGAGCACCGGCGTCGGCTCGGGCGTCCCGGACTCGGTCGGCGCCACAGGGGCCGATGCGGACGGGTCGACCTGGGCGGTCCCCGAGCCGCCGCCGCCGACGGCGATCCCCGCCACGAACGTGAGCGCGCCGAAGAGGAGGAGCACCGCGATCAGGGCGGCGGCGCTGGCCGCGGACGATCGGCGGGTGATTTGGCTGGGAGTCATCGGTCCGTCCTTGGTACGGGAGCGCGGAGGCGCATTCTCGCGCGATTCGGACCGATGCGCTCGAATCGCTATCCGCGAACGGCGCGCAACCCGAGGAAGATCGGAATCTCGGCGTTGGCGCGGGCGTCGCCGCGCGCAGCCTTGCCGGGCCTCCGATCCGGGGGCAGGTCTGGAAGCTCGAGCATCGCGTCGACGGCAAAGCCGGCATCGGCGAATGCGTTCACGTAGGCGCTGATCGGCCGATGGAAGGACCGAGTCGGGAACCCTCCGCCGAGCGACTTCATCGGTACGGCCATCTCGGTCAGGTACCCGTCGATGCGCCGATAGGTGAGCTTTCGGCCCTCGTCGAAGCCCCAGCCGGAGTGGCGCGGCTGGCGGAAGGCCGGATGCGTCATGAGGATCACGACCCGTGACGCCGGTTTGAGCGCCCAGGCGACGCCGCGCGCGACGTCGTCGAGCGGATCCATGTCCTGGATGCAGAGGACGAAGATCGCGGCGTCGTACGCTCCGGCCTCGAGTCCCGCAACCGCCTGCAGGCGCCGCGCGTCGCCGACCAGGAAGCGCGCCCCGCGCAATCTCCCGTGCCGGCGCTTCGCGGCCGCGATCAGCTTCGCCGATGCGTCCACCACCGTGACCCGGGCGCCCGACTCGACGAGCGCCGGCGCCATCACCCCCTGGCCGCCGCCGACGTCGAGCACCTCCTCGCCCGGGCGCGGGTCGAGGAGGTCGAGGGTTGCGGGGATGGCCAGCTCCCGGTGGTAGGCCGAGCCGCGGTCGCCGACCCAGCCGTCATACCAGGTCGCCACGCGCTCCCAGCTCGTCTCGCGCGGAGCGCCGCTCGTCGCGCGTCGCGGCGGCTGCCGGCCGCTCACCTGCTCAACGCCAGCCGAGCGCCGGGGCGACGTGCCGCAGGATGCTCTCGATGGCGTGCGCGTTGTAGTCGACGCCGAGCTGGTTCGGCACGGTCAGCAGCAGCGTGTCAGCCGCGGCAACCGCGGTGTCCTCCGCCAGCTCCCTGACGAGCACCTCGGGCGCGGCAGCGTACGAGCGGCCGAAGATGGCCTTCGTGTTCTCGTCGATGTACCCGATCTGGTCGCGCTCCTGCTGGCCGTGGCCGAAGTACGTCCGGTCGCGGTCGTCGACGATGGCGAAGATGCTCCGGCTCACCGAGACGCGGGGCTCACGCTGGTGGCCGGCCGCCTTCCACGCCGCACGATAGGCGTCGATCTGCCGGCGCTGCTGCACGTGCAGGGGTTCGCCGCTCTCGTCGAACACGAGCGTCGAGCTCTGCAGGTTCATCCCGCGCTCGGCCGCCCAGATCGCCGTCGCGGTCGAGGCGGCACCCCACCAGATCCGCTCCCGCAGACCGGCGGAATGTGGCTCGACTCGCAGCAGCCCCGGCGGGTTCGGGAACATCGGCCGCGGGTTCGGCTCGGCGAAGCCCTCTCCCTTCAGCAGCTCGAGGAACACCTCGGCGTGGCGGCGGGCCATGTCGGCATCGGTCTCGCCCTCGCTCGGCTTATAGCCGAAGTGGCGGAAGCCATCGATGACCTGCTCTGGCGACCCTCGGCTGATCCCGAGCTGCAGCCGCCCTCCGGCGATGATGTCAGCCGCGCCGGCGTCCTCGGCCATGTAGAACGGGTTCTCGTAGCGCATGTCGATCACCGCGGTGCCGGCCTCGATCCGGCTCGTCCGCGCGCCGACGGCGGCGAGCAACGGGAACGGCGATCCGAGCTGCCGGGCGAAGTGATGGACGCGGAAGTACGCGCCGTCCGCCCCGAGCTCCTCCGCGGCGACGGCAAGCTCGATCGACTGGAGCAGCGCATCCGATGCGGTGCGCACCTGCGAGTACGGCGAGTCGGACCAATGGCCGAAGGAGAGAAACCCGATGCGCTTCACGCGACGCCACTCCGGAGAACTGCTGGGATAGC
>DASVEH010000460.1:0-3211 GCA_036380655.1 Candidatus Limnocylindria bacterium
TCGATCGGACGATGCGCTTCCTCGGCGACCGCTCGATCCCGATCGTCATGGTCGACGGGCCGCAGGGGTTCAAGTCGAGCGTCCCGCCGATCCTCGCCACGACCTCGCCCGCCCTCGCGCTGGTCCGTTTCCACGGCCGGCGGACCGAGACGTGGGAGAAGCAGAACATCAAGACCGTGGAGCGGTTCCGGTACCTGTATGACCGCGAGGAGCTCACCGACTGGGCGCCCAAGGTCCGCGACGCGTCGGCACAGGCGAAGGAGACGCACGTCCTCTTCAACAACTGCTACGCCAACTACGGGGCGACGAACGCGCTCATGCTGGCGGAGCTGCTCCAGGACCTGGACTAGGACCGGCTCGCGGTGGCCGGGATGTTCAGCTCGCGCTGCGCGGACTCCTTGCGGGCAGCCATCCGCTCGCCGAGATCATCGAGCTCTGCGCGATCGAAGACGGAGCGGGCCTGCTTGAACATCTCGCCCTCCTCCTCTTCCATGTGGTGCTCGACATTCTCCTTCATGACCTTGGCCTTGGCGCCCCAGCTCTCGTCATCCACCGGGACTTCCTCGAGCTCCTTCATGATCAGGTCGACCACGTGGTGCTCCTGGTAGCCCTCCAGGACGATGTCCTTTGCCTTCGGGTGGGCCTTCAACTCCGGGTAGAAGATCTCTTCCTCGATGATCTCGTGGATCGTGAGCTCGCCCTTGATCGTGGAGAAGAGTTCGGCCCGGATCTTGAGGCCGCGCTCGGTCGTGGACTCGAGCTCGTCGAGCAGCTTGCGCATCTTGGCGTGGTCTTCTTCGAGCATGGTGATGGCGTTCATGAGGGTCTCCTGCGTGGATTGGCTGGGACGTGCCCCTATTCCAGCAGGCGACAGGCTTCGAACGCGCCAAAGGGACCGAGCCGTCCGGTCACGTCCTCTTGCAGTTTCCTTGCGCCGAGGCGCCGGTCCCTAGAGCGGCCCGGAGATCCCGCCGTCCTTGCGGATGCGCCAGAAGTGGACCGCGAGGAAGATCGCAGCGACGAGCGGCAGGATCATCACGTGCGCCACGTAGAACCGCAGCAGCGTGTTCTGCCCGACCTCCACGCCACCGAGCAGGAGGCGATTCACCGGGGTCGCGACGACCGGGAAGTACGACCCGAAGTTCGTCCCGATCGTGATCGCCCAGTAGGCGATCTGGTCCCAGGGCAGGAGGTACCCGGAGAAGCTCAGCATGATGGTCAGGAACAAGAGCACGACGCCGACGACCCAGTTGAACTCGCGGGGCGGCTTGTAGGCCCCGTGGTAGAAGACCCGCATCATGTGCAGGAACACGAAGAAGACCATCAGGTGGGCGCCCCACCGGTGGATGTTGCGGGTCAGCAGGCCGAACGTGACCTGGCTCTGGATGTCGAGGATGTTGCTGTAGGCGAGTTGCGCGCTGGGCACGTAGAACAGCATCAGGTAGACGCCGGTCACGGTCAGGATCAGGAACAGGAAGAAGGTCAAGCCGCCCAGGCAGAACGTGTAGGCGAACTTGACCGCGTGCTGGCGGACGCGGACCGGGTGGATGTGCAGGAACACGTTGTTCATGACCGCGTACGCCCGCGAGCGCTCGTCGCGCGGGTAGGGCTGCCGGAACAACGAGCGCCAGACGGGGCTCCGGCGGATGGTTTGATCGACCCGTTCGAGGAAGCTCATCGAACGGTCTCGTCGGCCTGGTAGGCGCGGGCCGCGCCGGCGATCACGGCCAGCAGCCAGCTCCCCCACAGCCAGGGCGCCGCGAACAGCCCGATGATCGCTCCGGGCACGATGACGAGCGCGCCCAGGCGAGGCCAGAACACCGATCCGAGGACCCCGGCAAGGACGACCGCGCTGCCGATCGCGAACCCGACCGGGCCCCAGCCGGGCCACAGATCGGGCCGGACCTGGCCGGCCAGCGCCGGCAGGGTGACGATGGCCAGGCCACCGCCCGCGAGCATCGCGACCACCCCCGTCAGGGCGAGCGTCCAGCGGGTCAGCGGGACCCACGGCGCCGGACCGTAGAGGCGAGCGGCCGCCGGCGCATCGAAGAAGCGCCAGGACAGGTCCGCCGGGATGCCCATCAGCAGCCGCACCAGCCGTTGTCGGAACAGCACGCTCCGATCACCGTGCCGGATGGCATCCAGCGTCTCGTCCGCGAGATCGCCCGCGACTTCCGCCTGTCGCCGCTCCCGCATGGGCCGTGGCAGGCCGAGCGTGTAGAACCCGACCCAGCCGCGAACCGCGGCCGAGCCGTCGCCTCGTCGCCCCAGGAGGCGCGAGGTCATCACCTAGGTCACCCGGGCTCCGGCCGGTGCGGTCCGGCGCGCCGCCTGGGGATCGGCCGCCCGCGCGTCCGCGAGCGCCCGCTCGCCCACCGCGGTGATCCGGTAAAAGCGTCGACGGGGACGGGCCGCCTCGGCGGCGTAGTCGGGCGCCTCCCAGCGGCTCTCGAGGTGGCCGGCACGTTCCAGGCGGTCGAGCGCCTTGTACAGCGTCCCGTAGGCCGTGAGCCGCTTCGCTTCCGCGCCATCCGCGATGGTCTTTGCGAGGAGGAAGCCGTGCGCCTCGGGAAGTCCACGAGCCCGCAGCGTCGTGGCGGCTTCGAGGATGTCGCGCTCGAGACTCACGATCGACCCTGGCTTCCGGCGCATGAGCGCACTATAGGAAGATACCTTCGTATACGTCAATGCCGCATCGAACGCGCCCGCCCGGTAGCATCCGAGGATGGACGGCCGAAGCCGCGGACGCCGCCTCCCCTGGCCGGTCGCCGCGGTCCTCACGTTCCTGGCGGCCGCCTGCGTGCTCGTCCTCGAGATCGCCGCTGGCCGGCTGCTGGCCCCGTACGTCGGCGTGTCGCTCACGACGTACACCGGGATCATCGGGGCGATCCTGGCCGGGATCGCGCTCGGGGCGTGGATCGGCGGGCGGGCCGCGGACGCGCTCGGTCCGGAGCGCTTGCTCGGGCCGTCGTTCGTGCTCGGTGGGGCCGCGGCCATCGCCGCCGTGCCGATCGTGGCGGCCCTCGGCGAGGCCGATCTCGGCGAGGGCTTCCTCGCGATCGTGATCCTCGCCACGGTCGGGTTCGTGCTGCCGGCCGCGATCCTGTCCGCGGTCGGGCCGATGATCGTCCGGGCGACCCTGACGGATCTCGCCACGAGCGGCTCGATCGTAGGGCGGCTCTCGGCGATCGGCACGGCGGGCGCCATCACG
>DASVEH010000461.1:0-9137 GCA_036380655.1 Candidatus Limnocylindria bacterium
TTGGCGGTCCCTCAGATCGTCGTCGACCGAACCCGTCGCGCCCTGGCGGACGCGGCCTTCGAGTGGTTCGGGCGTCCGTCGGATCACCTGCTTCGCGTCATCGGGGTGACCGGCACCGATGGAAAGTCGACGGTCACCGTCCTCACCGCCGCGATGCTGTGGGACCTCGGCTGGCACCCCGGCCAGGTCGGGACCGTCTTCGTCGGCATCGGCTCCGATCTGCGGCCGAACCTGGATCGCAGCACGACCCCCGAGGCGCTCGAGCTCCAGGAGCTGCTGGCGCAGATGGTCGCCGCCCGCAACGACAGCGTGGTGATGGAGGCGACCTCCCATGGCCTGGCGCTGGAACGGACACGGAACTGCCGGTTCGACATCGGCGTCGTCACGACCGTCACCAGCGAGCACCTCGAGTTCCATGGAACGGTCGAGAACTACCGGGCGGCGAAGGCCCGCCTCGTCGAGGAGGCGCCGATCGCGATCCTCAATGCCGACGATGGGAGCTTTGCGTACTTCCGCGAGCGTGCCCGGGACCGGGTCATCACCTACGGCATCGACGTCGCGGCGGACCTGCGCGCCGGTCGCCTCGAGGCCGATGCGACCGGGACGCGATTCCACCTCGAGTCGCCGCGCTGGCACGGGCCGGTTCGGGTGCCGCTGGCGGGACGGTTCAACGTCTCCAACGCGCTCGCCACGCTGGCGGTCGCCGAGGCGATGGAGCTCGACCTGGAGCAGGCCGCCGCGTCGATCGCCACCGCCGCCGGCGTTCCGGGACGGATGGAGCGCGTCGATGCCGGCCAGCCGTTCACCGTCATCGTCGACTACGCGCACACCGAGGACTCGCTGCGCAAGGTGCTCGAGATCCTGCGACCGGTGACACGCGGCCGCCTCCTCGTCGTCTTCGGCTCGGCGGGGGAGCGCGATCCCACCAAGCGTGCGCCGATGGGGCAGGTCGCGGCCCAGCTGGCTGACGTGGTGATCGTCACCGACGAGGATCCTCGCCTCGAGGACCGGCGAGCCATCAACGAGCAGATCGCCGACGGGGCGCGGGGCGCCGGCGCCTCCGACGGTGAGCGCCTATGGGTCATCGACGACCGGGCCGAGGCGATCGGCCAGGCGGTCGCGATTGCCCGCGAGGGCGACGTGATCCTGCTGTGCGGCAAGGGCCACGAGCAGAGCATCTTCTACGGCACGGAGAAGCGGCCGTGGGACGATCGCGCCGCCGCACGGGAAGCGCTGGCTGCGGCAGGATGGAGCTCTCCATGACCACCTCCGATCTGCGCGCCTGGCGCGTGACCGATCCGACCGCTTGGAACGCATTCGTCGAAGGCGCTCAGTACCACGCCTTTCCGCAGCTGTGGGAATGGGGCGAGGTGCGCGCGATGGGCGGCTGGCGGCCGTTGCGCCTGGCGATCGGGCCTTCGCAGGACGCCCCGGTCGCCGGTGCCCAGCTGCTGCTCCGTTCGATCCCGGTCCTCGGCTGGCACCTCGCCTACGTGCCGCGCGGACCGATCGGCGACCTCGACGACGCTGCGGTGCGCGCTGCACTCGAATCGGCGCTACGGGCGCTCGGGAAGGCGGAGAAGATCGCGACCGTCCGTGCCGATCCCGAGGCGCGCCTCGACACGCCGTACGGCCGCGCCCTCCTGGAGACGCCATGGCGCGCCGCACCGAAGGTCCAGCCGCCGACCACGCGCGTCCTCGACCTCGGGATCGGCGAGGAGGCGCTCCGCGGCAACCTGAAGCGCAAGCATCGCCAGTACGTGAACAAGGCGGAGCGCTCCGGCGTGGAGATCGAACGCTTCGACGGGTCGGCGCCGCCGGAGGCCATCGGCCCGGCCCTGGCCGACTTCAACCGGATCTATCGATTCACCGCCCAGCGCGCCGGCTTCGTGGCTCGCCAGCCGTTCTACTACGAGCGCGTCTGGGCGATCTTCGCGTCGACCGGCCGGGTGCGGCTCAGCTTTGCGGTGAAGGACGGAGAGCGCGTCGCGACCATCTTCCACTTCACATGCGGCGAGCGGGCGGTGGAGGCATACGGCGGCATGACCGACGCCGGCGCAGACGCGCGCGCGAACTACCTGCTGAAGTGGGCGGCCATCTCCGACTTCGCCCGCGACGGGTTTCGCGTGTACGACATGTGGGGCCTGGCGACCGGCGGCATCCGCCAGTTCAAGGAAGGGTTCGGCGGGGAGGAGATCGAGTACGTCGGCGCACGCGATCTGCCCCTGCGCGCCCCGATCGACGCCGCTCTGCGGATCGCGATCCCGGCCCATGGCCTCGCCCAGCGGGTCCGGCTCAAGGTGCTCGGCCGGGACGGCGGCGGCGAGGCCACCGATGTCGGCTGATCCGGCGCTCCTTCACCCAATGGTCCGGGAGCAGCTGGATGATCTGGGCATCGATCACGAGGTGATGGAGTGCGATCCCGCTCTCGCCGACACGGCCGCGTTCGTCGAGGCCTACGGGGTGCCCCTGGAGCGCAGCGCCAACACGATCGTCGTGACTTCGAAGGGTGGGGAGGCGGCGCACGTCGCCTGCGTCCTGCTGGCCACGACCTCGCTCGATGTGAACAACGTGGTGCGCCGCGAGATGGGCGTCCGCAAGGCGTCGTTCGCGCCGGCGGAGCCGGTGCGGCAGCTGACCGGCATGGAGATCGGCGGGGTGACTCCGTTCGGCCTGCCTGATGACCTGCCGGTCCTCGTGGACGCGCGCGTCATGGAGCCAGGCTGGATCGTTCTCGGTGGCGGCAACCGCTCATCGAAGATCCGCATTGCGCCCGCCGCGTTGCGCGGGCTGCGAACGGTCAAGGTGATCGAGGGCCTGGCGCGCGACCGCCCATCCCCGTGACCAGGCCTGCGCGCCGATCCTGAGCGGGGCGCGTGCTAGCATCCGGAGTCCTATGGCTCAGCTGGCACGCTTCTCCCCGGCGGCCGTCGTGCAGCGAATCGCGCGCGGCGGCGAGACGGGTGAGCGCCTGCACACGATCGACGAGATCGTGGCCGAAGCCCAGCGCCACAGGCCGAATGTCGACGAGAGCCTGATCCGGCGAGCGTACGAGACGGCGGCCACGGCCCACGAAGGGCAGGTGCGCAGCTCGGGCGAGCCGTACGTCACGCATCCGGTCGAGGTGACGCACTACCTCGCCACCCTCCAGATGGACGCCGAGACGCTGGCGGCCGCCTTGCTCCACGACGTGCCGGAGGACACCGACTACTCGCTCGCCGAGCTGGAGAAGCGGTTCGGCCGCGAGGTCGCCCGCCTCGTCGACGGGGTGACGAAGCTCTCGAAATTCGGCAGCGCCCGGACGATGGAGGAGCAGCAGGCCGAGAACATCCGGAAGATGTTCATGGCCATGGCCGAGGACGTGCGGGTCGTGATCATCAAGCTCGCCGATCGGCTGCACAACATGCAGACGCTCCAGTTCCTGCCGGCCGACAAGCAGCAGCGCATCGCGCGCCAGACGATGGAGATCTACGCGCCCCTGGCGCATCGGCTGGGCATGTGGCAGATCAAGTGGGAGCTCGAGGATCTCGCCTTCAAGTACCTCGAGCCCGAGAAGTATCGACAGCTGGTCGAGATGCTGACCGACCGACGCCGCGCGCGCGAGAGCTTCGTCAACAAGAGCATCGGCATCCTGCGCAAGGAGCTCGGCAAGGTCGGCATCACCGCCGAGATCAGCGGTCGCCCGAAGCATCTCTATTCGATCGCCAAGAAGATGGAGCGCAAGGGGTCGGAGTTCGCCGAGATCTACGACCTGCATGCCATCCGCGTGCTGGTCGCCGAGGTGAAGGACTGCTACGCCGCTCTCGGCGTCGTCCACTCCCTGTGGCGACCGGTCCCGGGGCAGTTCGACGACTACATCGCCATGCCGAAGGCGAACATGTACCAGTCGCTGCACACGGCGGTCATCGGTCCGGAGGCCAAGCCGCTGGAGGTCCAGATTCGGACCTACCAGATGCACGAGGTCTCGGAGGCGGGCATCGCCGCCCACTGGCGCTACAAGGAGGGCAGCCGTGGCGACCGTCGCTACGACGAGAAGCTCGCCTGGGTGCGGCAGCTCATTGACTGGCAGCGCGAGGTCAGCGACGCCACGGAGTTCGTCGAGGGGCTGAAGCTCGACCTGTTCCAGGACCAGGTCTTCGTGTTCACCCCGAAGGGCGACGTCAAGGACCTGCCACGCGACGCGACCACCCTCGACTTCGCCTACCGGATCCACACCGACGTCGGGCACCGAACGATCGGCGCCAAGGTGAACAACCGGCTCGTGCCGCTCGACTACCGGCTGCGCAACGGCGACATCGTGGAGATCGTGACGACCAAGGCCGCGCACGGCCCTAGTCGCGACTGGCTCAACATCGTGCGCACCTCCCACGCCCGCGAGAAGATTCGCGCCTGGTTCAAGCGTCAGCAGCGCGACGAGAACATCACGCAGGGCAAGGACCTCCTCGATCGCGAGCTGCGGCGCCTGGCCCACGAGACGCTCGCGTCGGTCGACGCATCCAAGCTGGCCGAGATCGCCACGCAGTATCGATACCGCGAGATCGACGACTTCTACGCCGCCATCGGCTACGGCGCCATCTCGTCGGCATCGGTCGTCAGCAAGCTCGAGATCCACGACGACGCCGCCATCACGCTGCCCGAGGAGGCACCTCCTGCGGCTCCCTCCACGACCGGCGTCAAGGTCAAGGGCGTCGGCGACCTGCTGGTGCGCTTCGCGAAGTGCTGCTCGCCGATCCCCGGCGACGACATCACCGGCTACGTGACGCGAGGCAAGGGCGTGACCGTACACCGCGCGTCGTGTCCCTCGGTCCTGTCCGAGCGGGACATCGAGCGCCTGATCGACGTCGAGTGGGAGCTGGCCGGCCAGCAGACCTATCCAATCACGGTGCGCATCTCGGCGCTCGACCGGCCGGGGCTGCTCAACGAGGTCACCAACGTGGTGGCGGAGTACAAGGTCAACATCGTCGCCGCCTCGGTGGCCACCCATCCCGATGGCACGGCGGTCATCACCGCCACCTTCAAGGTCGAGTCGCTCCAGCAGCTGGCGCGCGTCCTCGCCAAGATCGAGCGGCTGCGCGATGTGACCAGCGTCACCCGGGAGGCCCGCTAGGCATGAAGGGCGATCGGGTCGAGGCCGTGGTGGACACCGGGCAGGGCGGGACGCAGACGTTCGACATCGTCGCCACCCGAGCCGGGCGTCGGATCGAGGTGACCACCGCCCGGGGGATCGTCGAGGTCAGCGAGGTCACCCGCAGCGGCACGCCGGTACGCACGGGACGCTTCATGCAGAGCCGTCTCATCGCGCTCGTGGAGCACCCCGCGCACGAGGGGGGCGAGAAGCCGGTCGAGGTGTCGACCCGACGTCGCCTGGGCGCGGGGAGCGAATAGACTCGGTCGAGCTCCGCTGACGCACCGCGGCCGGTCGTGCCCGATAGACTCAGGCCCATGGTCAAGACGATCGGCGCGCCGCGCGGCACCCGCGACCTGCTCCCGGAGGACTCGGCGGCGTGGGATCGGGTCGAGGCGGTCGCACGCGACCTCGCCCGGCGCTACGCGTTCGAGCGCATCGAGATTCCGCTCTTCGAACGCGTCGAGCTGTTCGCCCGCGGGCTGGGGGAGTCGTCCGACGCGGTGGAGAAGGAGATGTTCCGCGTCGCCGGCGCCAAGGGCAGCGACGAGGAGGCCGCGCCGTGGGCACTGCGTCCCGAGCCGACGGCCGGCATCGTCCGCGCCTTCATCGAGCACGGCATGCATGTCCGGCCCGGGCCGCTGCGCCTGACCATGATCGGCCCGATGTTCCGCTACGACCGCCCGCAGGCCGGACGGTATCGCCAGTTCGCCCAATGGGACGTGGAGGTCATCGGCGATGGCGGCCCCACGGTCGATGCCGAGCTCATCGAGCTCGGACAGCGGTTCTACCGAGAGGTCGGCCTGAGCGACGTGGTCGCCCGCCTGAACTCGATCGGCGACGCCGAGTGCCGGCCGGCCTACCGGGATGCGCTCATCGCCTACTTCGTGGACCACGAGGCCCGACTGAGCGAGGACTCGCGCCGCCGGCTGCGCGTCAATCCGCTGCGGGTGCTCGACGACAAGGAGCTGCCGGCTGACCTCGCCGCCGGAGCGCCCCGTGGCATCGATCACCTGTGCGACGCCTGCCGCGCCCACTTCGACGGCGTCCGGATGCTCCTGGATCAGCTGGGGGTGCGGTACGAGCTCGACCACCGGCTGGTGCGAGGGCTCGACTACTACACGCGCACCGCGTTCGAGTTCTACGTCGCCGGCCGCGAGGGCCAGCAGCAGGCGCTGGGCGGGGGAGGCCGCTATGACGGCCTCGTCGAGCTGCTCGGCGGGCGGCCGACGCCAGGGATCGGCTTCGGCCTCGGGCTGGACCGGACCATCCTGGCGATGGACGAGCAGGGCGTTGCGCTCCCGGCCCCGGGGCCCCTCGTCGCGGTGCTCGGGACGCGGGACGACCACGCTCGCAGGCTGGCCGTCGCCGGAGCCCTGCGCGACGCCGGCGTGGCAGTGCGGCCCGACGGTTCCTCCCGAAAGCTCGGCAAGCAGCTCGAGTCCGCGGCCAAGGCCGGTGCGCGCTGGGCGGTGATCGTGGGTGAGCCGATGAGCCTGAAGGACCTGGAGACCGGCGAGCAGCGCGATGCGATCACGCTCGAGGAGGTCACGGCCGCCGTCCGCGGATGAGGGCCGCGGCGGCGCATCGGCTACCATTCACGCTCCCATGAGCACTGCCTTCCGTACCCACACCTGCGGCGAGCTGCGCGCCGAGCACGCCGGCCAGCGCGTGACGCTCGCCGGCTGGGTGCATCGACGTCGCGATCACGGCCATCTCGCCTTTTTCGACCTGCGCGACCGGCATGGCATCACGCAGGTTGTGACGAGCGCCGAGGAAGCGCCCGACGCCCATGCCGCCGCCGAGGCGGCGCGCAACGAATGGGTGGTGCAGGTGGAGGGCGTGGTGCGTGCGCGTCCGGAGGGCACCGTCAACGCCGAGCTCGACAGCGGTGCGATCGAGGTGGCGGTCGATCGGTTCAGCGTGCTCAACCCATCGAAGGTGCCGCCGTTCTACATCAACGAGGAGCAGGCCGGGCTTGACGAGTCGCTGCGTCTCCGGCATCGGTACCTGGACCTCCGCCGGCCGCAGATGCAGGAGCGCATCCTGGTCCGTGCGCGCCTGAGCGGCGCGATCCGGCGGACGCTCGAGGCAGAGGGCTTCGCCGACATCGAGACGCCGACCCTCATCCGCAGCACGCCGGAGGGGGCGCGCGACTTCGTCGTCCCGAGCCGCCAGCAGCCCGGGACCTTCTACGCGCTGCCGCAGAGCCCGCAGCAGCTCAAGCAGCTCCTCATGGTGGCCGGCTACGACCGCTACTACCAGCTGGCCCGCTGCTACCGCGACGAGGACTCGCGCGGCGACCGGCAGCCGGAGTTCACTCAGCTCGACCTCGAGATGAGCTTCGTCTCCGAGGCCGACGTGATGGCCATGGTCGAGAAGACGGCCATCGCGGTCAGCCGCGAGGTCGCTCCCGAGCGGCCGATCCTCCACGACCCCTTCCCTCGCCTGACCTACGACGAGGCGATGGGCCGGTTCGGGTCCGACAAGCCGGACATTCGCTTCGGGATGGAGCTCATCGACCTCAACGAGACGGTCCGTGGCGTGGACTTCCGCGTCTTCGCCGAGCCGATCGCGGCCGGTGGCGCTGTGGTCGCCATCACCGCCCCGGGGTGCGGAGAGTATTCACGCAAGCAGCTCGACGAGCTGATCGACCTCGCCAGGCGCCACGGTGCGAAGGGCCTCGTCCATCTCTCGGTGCAGGCGGATGGTGGCCTCCACGGACCGGCCGCCAAGTTCCTGGAAGGACGGGAGGCCGATCTCCTGGCGGCCGTGGGGGCGTCGGCCGGCGACCTGGTCCTCATCGTGGCCGACGCCGACCGGATCGCCGCGGCCGAGGCGCTCGGGCGGGTGCGGCTCGAGATGGGCGACCGGCTCGGGCTGCGTGATCCATCAGTCCTTGCCTACGTCTGGGTCCATCGCTTCCCGATGTTCACCTGGGACGGGGAGGGGCAGCGCTGGGACGCGACGCACAACCCGTTCAGCGCTCCGATCCCGGAGGATCTCGACCGCATCGAGTCGGATCCGGCATCGGTGCGCGCCCAGCAGTACGACCTGGCGTTGAACGGCTGGGAGCTCGGCGGCGGCTCGGTCCGGATCCATCAGCGGCCGCTCCTCGAGCGAGCGTTCGCCCTCATGGGCCACTCGGTCGAGGGGATGCGCGACGAGTTCGGGGCCCTTCTCGACGCGCTCGAATACGGGGCGCCGCCGCACGGCGGGATCGCGATCGGGATCGACCGCTGGGCCGCGCTCTTCGCCGATACCGACAACATCCGCGAGGTCATGTCCTTCCCCAAGACTCAATCCGGGACAGACCTCATGATGGATGCCCCCGCGCCGATCGCTGCGACCCAGCTCGACGAGCTGCGTCTCCGCGTCGTCCCGGAGAGCTGAGCTCCCCGGGTCAGTCGCCGGCGGGCAGGTAGCTCCCATCGGCGTCGTGCGTCTCCTGGCCGGTGAGGGCGGGGCTGAAGACGCAGACGAGCCGCAGCGGCTCGATGACGCGGATCGTGTGCCGGTCTTGCTGAGGCGAGTAGACGGATCCCGGACCGATGCGATGGACGGCGCCGGAATCGCGCTCGCTGAGTACGGCGGAGCCCTCGATCACGAAGCAGGCCTCGTTGTGATGCTTGTACCAGAGGTTCATCTCGGCGCCGCCGTCCACCGTGGTCTCCGAGAGGGAGAACCCGAGCCCGTCGGCGGCCACGAGCAGCCGTTGCGCGCGCCACCCATCGCCGTGCACGTCGAGGTCGCTGCCTTCGATATCCGCCAGGTTTCGAACGATCACTGTTGCCTCCATTTGCGAAGGTGCCATTCTCCGCTGAGGTCGCTGCCAGGTGACTCGATTCGCCACGGAGCGTGGACGAGGCCGCGATCCGGCCGTCGGGCCGCCTAACGTCGATCACTGCGATGGATGACACCGTGGAGCCGCAGGCAGAGGCGGCCCGGCGCACCTGGATGGACCCGCCGCTATCATCGGTCTCGCGATGGCTGTCTACCTCGATCATGCTGC
>DASVEH010000462.1:0-5982 GCA_036380655.1 Candidatus Limnocylindria bacterium
GGTGGCCTTCCAGAACGTCTCGTGCAGGTTCGGGTACTTCTCGAGGTGCTCCGGCTTGAAGTAGTCGTGCCACAGGACGTCGAGGTGGTGCTTCACGAGCTCGGCGCGCTCCTCCTTGACGTGGATGCATCGGGCGCGGAAGTGCTTGTCGTCGCTGGCGTCGTGCTTCTCGATGATGCGGAGGCACGACTCGGCCTCGATCCGGGCCTGCTCGGGGTCGTACACGCCGCAGGGGATGTCGCAGTGGGCGTCGACGATGCGCGTGGGGCGCAACAGGGAGCGAAGGGAAAGCATCGGTCTCCTCTCAGGGTGAAGGAATCGCTTGCTTGTCAGGGCTTCATCTTAGGTCGTTGCAAGGATCCTGCCGCCCCCTCGATCAGGCGGCCGCCTCCGGCGTCCCGCCTACGATCCCATCACGATGCCGCCGTCGACGCCGAGCACCTGGCCGGTGACGTAGCGGGCCTCATCGGAAGCGAAGTACACGGCTGCCGCCGCCACGTCCTCCACGGTGCCGATGTAGCCGAGCGGCGTGGCCGCCGTGAGCGCCTCGGAGGCCGCCTGAGGCAGGTTGGCCGTGAGGTCGGTCTCGATCAGCCCGGGAGCCAGGGCGTTGCAGGTGATTCCGCGGCTGGCGAGCTCGCGCGCCGTCGTCTTGGTCAGGCCGATCAGTCCCGCCTTGGCGGCCGCGTAGTTGGCCTGGCCGGGGTTGCCCATCCGCCCGGCGGCGCTGCTCATGTTGATGATCCGCCCGGAGCGAGCCTTCATCATCGGCCGGGCAATCGCGCGCGTCATCCAGAACGGGCCGGCCAGGTTGGTGTTGATCACCGAGTCCCACTCCTCGGCATCCATGCGCACGAGCAGGTTGTCGCGCGTGATCCCGGCATTGTTGACCAGCACGTGGACGGAGCCGAGGCCGTCGATCGCCGCCTTCGCGATCGCCTCGCACGCGTCCCGCCCCTCGCTCGTGTCGCCCTGCACGGCGAGCGCTCGCCGGCCGAGCGCGCTGATCTCGGCAACGACCGCGTCCGCGGCGTCCGCGTTCCCGCGGTAGTTGACCGCGACGTCGGCGCCCTGGCGCGCGAAGGCGAGCGCGATGGCGCGCCCCAGGCCACGGCTGCCGCCGGTCACGAGGGCCGTCTTGCCGGTCAGGTCGAACATGTCGGCTACGCGCGGCTGTCGAGGTCGGCGCCGGCGGCCGCGGCCTGCCGATGACCGAGCCGCGTCTGCTCGCCCGGCGCCCGGCTGCGCAGCGCCGGGTCGGCGGTCCACTCGATCACCGCCGCGCCGGCCGTGTAGCCGGCGCCGAAGGCCGCCATGAGGAGCCGGTCGCCCGGCTGGATGCGATCCTCGGCGATGGCCTCGACCAGGGCCATCGGCACCGATGCGGCGCTCGTGTTCCCGTAGCGCTCGATGTTGAGGTACGTCTTCTCGGCCGGGATGCCGACCGTGTTCTGGACGCTGTTGATGATGCGCAGGTTGGCCTGGTGGAAGAGGAACTGGTCGATGTCGTCGACCCCGAGGCCGGCGTCGCGCAGCGCGGTCTGGGCCGACTCGGCGAGCTGGCGGGTCGCGTACTTGTAGACCTCGCCGCCGGCCATGTGGACGAAGTGGCCGCCCTCCGCGATCGTCTGCGCCGAAGTCGGGCAGGCCGACCCGCCGGCCGGGAAGATGATGCCTCGCGCACCGCTGCCGTCGCTGTACATGTCGAGGCCGAGGAGCCCGCCGGGGCCGTCGGCGGCCGACACGATCACGGCGCCCGCTCCGTCGCCGAACAGGACGCAGGTGGTGCGGTCGGTGTAGTCGAGGAATCGGCTCAGCACCTCGACGCCCACGACGAGAACGTTGCGGGCCATGCCGCTCCGGACGTACGAGGTCGCCGTGGCCAGCGAGAAGACGAAGCCGGAGCAGGCGGCCATCAGGTCGAAGCCGGCGGCCCGCGTGGCGCCGAGCTGGTGCCCGACCAGGACGGCCGTGGAGGGCATCAGGTAGTCGGGCGTGCAGGTGCCCACGATGATGAGGTCGAGGTCGTTCGGCTCCAGGCCGGCGACCGCCAGCGCGTCGCGCGCGGCGTTGACGCTCAGGGTGGCGGCCGTCTCGTCATCGGCCGCGATGCGGCGCTCGCGGATGCCGGTGCGCGTGACGATCCACTCGTCGGAGGTCTCGACCAGCTTCGAGAGGTCGTCGTTGGTCATCACGCGCGACGGCGCGTACATCCCCCAGCCGGTGATCAGTGCGTTGGTGGTCGTCATCGGGGAGCTCCTTGAGCCGCGTTCGGGCGGGGGTTCATCGGGGGTCGATCTCGATGAGGGGTTGCTTTCGCTTCACGAGCGTGCCGGTCTCGACGATGACGCGGGTGACGGTCCCGGTGGCGTCGGACTTGATCTCGTTGAAGAGCTTCATGGCCTCGATCAGCCCTACGACCTGGCCGCTGTTGATCTCGTCCCCTTCCGCGACGTACGGCCGTGCGCCGGGCGACGGGGCGTTGTACCAGACCCCGGTGAGCGGGGCGCTCACGAAGCGCATTCCCGGGGCGGGCTCGCCGAACGGCGTGAGACCGTCTGCCGCGGGGACCGGTGGCGCGGGCTGGGCCGGGGCCGCCGGCGGCGGCGCCACGGGCTCGACGACCACGGCCTGGCGGGGCCGGGCAAGCCGCACGCGCAGGTCCCCCACCTCGACCTCCAGCTCGTCGAGGCCCGCACGCTCGAAGGCCGGCCCGAGCAGGTCGACGGCGTCGAGGATGGGATCGCGATCGGTCATCGGGCGTCGTACCGCCGGAAGACGAGGGTGGCGTTGTGGCCGCCGAAGCCGAAGCTGTTGCTCATCCCCACCTCGACCTCGACCTCGCGCGCCTCGTTCGGGACGTAATCGAGATCGCAATCCGGGTCGGGGTGCTCCTGGTTGATGGTGGGCGGCACGATGCCGGTCTTGATGGCCTGGATGGTCGCGATCGCCTCGATCCCGCCGCCGGCACCCATCAGGTGCCCCGTCATCGACTTCGTGCTGCTCACCGGGATCCGGTAGGCACGCTCGCCGAAGAGGGTCTTGATGGCAGCGGTCTCGGATCGATCGTTCGGCGGCGTGCTCGTGCCGTGCGCGTTGATGTAGTCGATCCCATCGGTGGTCAGGCCGGCATCGGCGATGGCGACGCGCATGCTCTCGACGGCTCCCCGACCTCCGGGCGCGGGCAGGGTGATGTGCGATGCGTCGTCGGTCGCGCCGTAGCCGACCACCTCGGCGTGGATGGTGGCGCCGCGCGCAATGGCGTGATCGAGCGCCTCGAGGACCAGGATGCCGGCGCCGTCGCCCATGACGAACCCGTCTCGCTCCGCGTCGAACGGACGCGAGGCGCGCTGCGGGTCGTCATTGCATTTCGTCGACAGCGCGCGCATGGCGCTGAAGGCGGCGACCGGGATCTCGCCGATGCCTGCCTCCGCGCCGCCCGCGATCATGATGTCCGCCTCCCCGCGGCGAATGATGTTCATCGAGTCGCCGATGGCATGGTTCGCGCTCGAGCAGGCGCTGACGGTCGCGTAGTTCGGGCCGCGGGCGTTGGCGTAGATGGCCACGTACCCGGCGGCCATGTCCGGGATGAGCGCGGTGACGAGGAAGGGACCGATACGCTCGATGCCGTGCTCGGTCGCCTCGACGACGTCGCGGATCATGGTGTTGATGCCGCCGATGCCGGAGCCGATGATGCACCCGGTTCGCCAGGCGAGGGCGTCGTCGCTGATCGGGTTCTCGAGGCCGGCGTCGCGCATCGCCTCGGCCACCGCCGCCCAGGCGAAGTGGACGTAGCGGTCGTTGCGGCGAACCTCCTTCTTCGGCATCACCGTATCGGCGTCGAAGCCCTTGATCTCGCCGGCCACCTTGCTCGCCGTCTTCACGGGGTCGAAGGTCGTGATGCGGCTGATCCCGCTCCGCCCGTTGACGAGCCCGTCCCAGAAGGCGGGGACGTCGTTGCCGATGGGGGTCAGCGCGCCCATCCCGGTGATCACCACGCGGCGCTCGCCGTCACGCATCGGCCGAGCCTCCGCCCATCTGCTGGTCGCGCGGGATGATGATGCTCAGCGTCGCCTCGACGGCGACCTCGCCATCGACGCTGGCCACGCCGCGCACGCGGCCGAACATGCCGCGCAGCTTCTCGACGGTCACCTCCAGGCGCAGCGTGTCCCCCGGGATCACCATGCGGCGAAATCGGCAGTCGTCGATGCCGGCGAAGAGCCCCAGCTTGCCGCGGTACTCGTCGAGGGTCATGACCGCCACGCCGGCCGTCTGGGCCAGTGCCTCGACCATGAGCACCCCCGGCATGATCGGGCGCTCCGGAAAGTGGCCGGTGAACTGCGGCTCGTTGGCGGTCACCGCCTTCAGGCCCACCGCGCGCACTCCCGGCTCGAGCTCGACGATGCGGTCGACCATGAGGAACGGATAGCGGTGCGGGATGATGCCCATGATGTCGGCCGCTTCGAGCGGCAGCGTCGGCGTGGTCGTCGGTGTCTCGGTCGTCATGGTTCTCCTAGCTGCCGACGAACGCGGCCGGCCCGACCCGGTCGAGCAGGTTGGTGCTCACGCGCGCCTCGAGGAAGGCATCGTTGTCGATGATCCCACGATGGAACGGGATGTTCGTCTTCACGCCGCCGATCTCGAGCTCGGCAAGGGCTCGGCGAGAGCGCGCCAGCGCCATCTCGCGCGTGTCGCCCCAGACGATCAGCTTGGCTAGCAGGCTGTCGTAATACGGCGGCACCTCGTAGCCCGGGTAGAGGTGGGTGTCGACCCGCACGCCCGGGCCACCGGGCAGGCTGAGCGCCTCGATCTCGCCCGTCTGCGGGCTGAAGTTGTCGCCCGGATCCTCGGCGTTGATCCGGAATTCGATGGCGTGTCCGCGGAACGTGATCTGGTCCTGCCGCAGGCTGAGCGGATCCCCGCCCGCGATGCGGATCTGCTCGGCGATGAGATCGACGCCGGTGAGGAGCTCGGTCACCGGGTGCTCGACCTGGATGCGGCAGTTGATCTCGATGAAGTAGAAGTTGCCGTCGCGGTCGACGAGGAACTCGAGCGTGCCGACGTTCTCGTAGCCGGCCGCCACGACGGCCTTGAGGGCCCGCTCGGCGAGGTCCGCGCGCGCCGCATCCGAGAGCGCCGGGGTCGGTGCCTCCTCGAGGATCTTCTGGTGGCGCCGCTGTACGGAGCAGTCGCGTTCACCAAGATGGATGCCGTGCCCGAAGCGGTCGACCGCGACCTGGACCTCGACGTGGCGGTTCTCGTCGAGCCATTTCTCGAGGTAGAGCGAGTCGTCGCCGAAGGCCGCCTTGGCCTCGCTGCGGCAGACCCGCAGCACCGACTCCAGCTCCCGCGGCGTGCGGACCATGCGCATGCCCTTGCCCCCGCCACCGGCCGATGGCTTGACCAAGACCGGATAGCCGATGCGCTCGGCCTCGTCGAGCGCGTGCATGTCGTCCCGCAGCATCCCGTCCGAGCCCGGGATCGTCGGCAGGCCGTGACCGCCCAGGAGCTGGCGGGTGCCGGCCTTGCTGGCGAAGCGCTCCAGCACGCCGGCGGGCGGGCCGATGAAGGTCAGGTCGTGGGCGGCGACGACCTCGGCGAAGCCCTCGTCCTCCGACAGGAACCCGTAGCCCGGGTGGATGGCGTCGCAGCCGGTGACCATCGCGGCCGAGATGACCGCCGGCGCCGAGAGGTACGAGCGCTTGGCATCGGCCGGACCGATGCAGATCGCCTCGTCGGCCAACCCGACCGGCAGCGACTCGCGGTCGGCCTCGCTGTAGGCGACGACGGCCTCCACGCCGAGGGCGCGGCACGCGCGCAGGATGCGCAGCGCGATCTCTCCGCGGTTGGCGATCAGGACCTTACGAAACACGGGCCGTGCCTCGTTCGGCGGCTCGTGGCGACCGGGGTCGCGCCTGGCGGCCGCGGCCCGTCATCCGCCGGTGCCGTTCGTGGATGCCGTGACGGGTCCGAACTCGATGA
>DASVEH010000463.1:0-3931 GCA_036380655.1 Candidatus Limnocylindria bacterium
CGTCCTGCAGCTCGGGTTCGTGGCGCTCCTCTACCTGGTGCTCATGCGCTTCGCGGGCTCGCTGCTGCGCGACCTGCGCAGCGCCGAGGAGGCGCAGATCAGCTCGCGCTCCGGGATCGGCCGCCTCTCGGTCCTCGAGTCTCCCGCCGATGAGCCGCCCAACGGGACGACGATCGCGCTCGGACCGATCAACTCGATCGGCCGGAACGTGAACAACACGATCTTCGTCGAGGACGACTTCGTCAGCGCCAACCACGCCATGCTCACGTTCCGCGGCCGCAGCTGGTTCGTGGAGGACCAGGGGAGCACGAACGGGACGTACGTCAACGGCCATCGGATCGATCGGCCCGTGGCGCTCAGCTTTGGAGATGAGCTGACCATCGGCCGGGTCCGGATGCGGCTCGATCGGTGACCCGCCCCCGATGAGGATCGCCTGGCGCGGCGCGGAGTTCCGCCTTCTCCTTCCCATCCTCCTCCTGGTGCCCCTCGGCTTCGCCATCACCAACATCGCGTTGACGGGGACGCCGGAGGTCGGCGACCTCGGGCTGGCCGTCGGGTACGTGGCCCTGTTCGTCGGTGCCCATGTGCTGCTCGTCGCCTTCGGCCACCGCGGCGACCAGCTGATCCTGCCCGCCGTCGGCGCCATGGGCGGCGTCGGCATGATCATGCTGAACCGACTGCCGCAGGACCTGGCCGGCACCAGCGGCTTCGGGATCGAGCTCGGCATGGCCGCCACCCAGCTGCTCTGGTTCGCGGTCGGGATCGTCGTGATGCTGGCCATCGCGGTGGGGCTCCGCGACGACGGCATCCTGCGTCATTACAAGTACTCGTGGGCCGCGATCGGCATCGGCCTGCTGGCGGCCACCCTGCTGCTCGGCTACGAGGTGAACGGGGCGCGGCTCTGGATCGATCTCGGGCCGGTCAGCATCCAGCCCGGCGAGCTGCTGAAGATCGTTCTCGTCATCTTCATCGCGGCCTACCTGGCCGAGACCCGCACCCTGCTGACCAGCGCCAGCATGCGCATCGGCTTCATCAGCATCCCGCCGTTGCCCTACTTCCTGCCCATGCTCGTGCTGTTCGGCGCCGTGATGCTCATCGTGGTGCGGCTCAACGACCTCGGAACCGCGTTGCTCTTCTTCGGCATCTTCCTGACGATGCTGTTCGTCGCCACCGGCCGGCGCTCGTACGTCCTCATCGGGCTCATCCTGTTCGTTGCCGGGGCATTCGTCGCCTACCGGCTGTTCGGCCACGTCCAGGCGCGCGTCAACGTCTGGATCGATCCCTTCGCCGACCCGCTGGGCGCCGGCTTCCAGCCCGTGCGCGCGCTCTACGCGCTGGGGCGCGGCGGCATCTTCGGCGAGGGCCTCGGCCAGGGTCTGGTGACGCTGGGCGGCAACCTGACCATCCCGTTCGTGCACACCGACTTCATCTTCACAGCCATCGCCGAGGAGCTGGGGCTGCTCGGCGCGTTCGCACTGCTCGGATTCGCGATGGTCCTCGTCTTCCGCGGCCTGCGCATCGCGGCGCTCGCGCGTGACGACTTCGGCGCGCTCCTGGCGGTCGGGCTGACGACCAGCCTTGGGCTTCAGACGCTGATCATCATCGGCGGCAACACGAAGCTCATCCCGCTGACCGGCATCACCCTGCCGTTCGTCAGCTACGGCGGATCGAGCGTGCTGGCCAGCTTCATCATGATCGGCCTTCTGCTGGCGGTCAGCCACCGCAGCGGAACGGCCGAGGGCGCGTCGGACTCGTGATCGCCACCAACATCCGCCGTCTCGGCCTCTACCTGATGCTGGCCTTCGCCGTCGTGTCGGGAAGCATCGCGTGGTGGCAGGTGGTCGACGCGCAGGCTCTCTCGACCCGCACTGACAATCCCGAGGTGATCGCGGCTCGGCGCACCCTGCTGCGCGGCACGATCTTCGACGCCACCGGGCAGGTGCTCGCGTCCTCGGAGGTCGTCGACGGGCTCAGCCGCCGGACCTACACCGATCCGGCGTTCACCCACGTCATCGGCTACTCCAGCCTCCGATTCGGAAGCACCGGCCTGGAGCGGGCCTTCGAGGACATCCTGGTGGGACAGACCGATCCGAACCCGATCCGCGACCTGGTCAGCGACGTGCTCGCCCGTCAGCCGCAGCCTCGCGACCTGACGCTCACCATCGACAAGCGTCTGCAGGACTTCGCCGCCGAGCAGCTGGGTGGCGATCCGGGAGCGGTGGTGGCGATCGATCCCCGGACGGGGGCCATCCTGGCCATGGTGTCGACTCCCACCTTCGATGCCACGCCCATCTCCGGAGATCCCGAGGTCGCGCAGGAGCCGATGGACGCGCTCCGGGACGATCCGGCCGAGCCGCTGCTCGGCCGGGCGCGGCAGGGCCGGTACGTCCCCGGCTCGATCATGAAGGTCTTCACCGCGGCCGCGGCCCTCGATGCCGGCGTCATCACCCCGGACACGACCTTCCCCGACCAGCCGCGGCAGGAGAGCGAGGGCTTCGTCGTCGACGGCTTCACGATCCGGGAGCACGACCTGGGCGGCATCCAGCCGGACCTCTGGCCGCTCTCCGAGGCCCTCCAGGTCTCGAGCAACATCTTCTTCGCGCATGTCGGTCTCCAGCTGGGCGCCGATGGGTTCCTCGACTATGCCCGGCGCTTCGGGTTCTGCGCGCCGGCCACGATCGGGACCGCCGGGCGCGCCCTCTCGGTTGCGCCCAGCTTCGTGACGGAGTCGGTCGAGGGCGACTGCGGGCCGTTCAGCGACGATGTCGAGCTCGCCAGCGCCTCGTTCGGCCAGGCACGCACCGCGGTCACCCCGGTACAGATGGCGCTCCTGGCGGCCGCGATCGCCGGCGACGGCGTCATGCCCCACCCCTACGTGGTCCGCGACGTCCGCGTCCACGCCACCGGCGGCGCGCCGAGCGACCAGGTCCTCGACACGCTCGGCTCGGGCGGCGGCACCCGCGTGGTGAGCGCCCAGGCGGCCGCCGCGACCCGCGCCGCCATGGTCGACGCCGTGAACGGTGAGCTGGGCCGCCTCTACGCAGGCCAGGGCGACATCACCCTCTACGGCATCAGCAACGCGCGGTCGGCGGGCAAGACCGGCACGGCCGAGCTCGGCGGCGAGCAGGCGCCGCACTCGTGGTTCATCGGGTTCGCGCCGGCGCAGGCGGAGTCGACGCCGGAGATCGCAGTTGCCGTCCTCGTCGAGAGCGGAGGGTCCGGCTCGGGGCGCGCGGCCCCGATCGGCGGGCAGGTGATGGCCGAGTGGCTGCGCCTCTCGGCGGGTGGGTAGGCGCACGGCCGCCAGCCTGACGATCTGAACCACCGCGTAACACCCTGGGGTATTGTCTAGCAACAGATCGGGCCCCCTCGCAGCAGCGCCCCGGCCCGGATAGGGGAGACGGTCGCATCGTGAAGAAGGTCGAGCAGCCCGCCGAGCGCGTGGTCGCCAGTGTCGAGCGCGTGATCATCGGCAAGCACGTCGAGGTGCGCCTCGCGCTCGTCGCGCTTCTCTGCCAGGGACACATCCTCATCGAGGACGTGCCGGGTGTCGGCAAGACGATGCTCGCCAAGGCACTCAGCCAGAGCATCGGCTGCAGCTTCCGCCGCATCCAGTTCACGCCGGACCTGCTGCCGTCCGACGTCACCGGCCTCTCGATCTTCAATCAGAAGACAACCGAGTTCGAGTTCCGTCCCGGGCCGATCATGGCCCAGGTCGTCCTGGCCGACGAGATCAACCGCGCGACGCCGCGGACACAGTCGGCGCTTCTCGAAGCGATGGAGGAGCGTCAGGTTACGGGGGACGGGGAGACACGCGCCCTGCCGCGGCCCTTACTAGTGTTGGCGACGCAGAACCCGATCGAGCTCGAGGGGTCCTTCCCTCTTCCCGAGGCACAGCTCGATCGCTTCCTGTTGAAGCTACCAGTCGGAT
>DASVEH010000464.1:0-7361 GCA_036380655.1 Candidatus Limnocylindria bacterium
CCAGGCGCGGTCGAGGCGCTTAGAACGGCCCTGAGCGCGTGGCCGATCGGCAGCTCCGTCTCGGGTGGCCCTTCTTCTGCACCCTGCTAGTGCCTCGTCAAGCAACGTTTCCCGCGTCTGTCTGCTGCTTCACCCGCGCAGCGAGCGGGACCCGAGACTCCGTAGTGTGCTCAGCGGTGGACGAGATCGGGCGGGCCTACGGCGTGATGGCCGAGCCATACATCGAGCTTGTGCGCACGAGCGAGGTGGCCAACGACGACCGTGCCCTGATCGACCGACACCTGTCGATCCGGCCCGGCACGGTGCTCGACGTGGGCTGCGGCCCCGGCCGCCTCACCGCGCACCTGCGCTCGCTGGAGGTCGATGCGATCGGACTCGACGTGGTTCCCAAGTTCATCGATCATGCACGAGCTACCTATCCAGACGGCCGGTACGAGCTCGGCTCGATGCGCCAGCTCCCCTTCCCCGACCGCTCCGTCGCTGGCATCCTGGCGTGGTACTCGCTGATCCACCTGCCACCGGACGAACTCGACGGCGTGCTCGCCGAACTGCGGCGGGTCGCGTGCCCTGCCGGCGCTTTGGTAGCCGGGTTCTTCGACGGCGACGCGGTCGCGCCCTTCGACCACAAGGTCACGACAGCCTACTTCTGGCCGGTCGATGAGTTCGCCACTCGGCTCCAGCGCTCCGGGTTCACCGAGGTCGAGCGCTGCCAACGACCCGGCGGCCCACGGCCACACGCCGCCATCGCGGCGATTGTCACGTGACGGGGTATCTCTCCGATTGCCTCGGCTCGGGATCGTCTACGAACGGCGCAACGTTGCCTGACACGGCACTAGGTCGCCCGCGGGTCGTGCGCCGACGCACGCCCGGTAGTCGAGACCACGGCACCGAGATGATCCGTGGGGTCGGCTCCCCCACGATTGTAGAATCTGGTTTCTAAGATCCTGGGGTTGCGTTGTGGGCCCCGATCGCCCATTATCTCAGCACGCATTACTGCGATCCTGAGAGCGAGAGCCCGATGACGACCAGCGCCACGATCACCACACCCGCGAGCCCGAACGACACAGTCCTCCTCACGATGGCCATGCCCGCGGCAGTCGCAAGCGAGTTCCAGGAGCGGGCCGGGACCATCCTGTCCGAGATGCTCAGGGCCTATCGGGCAACCGGGTCGGCACCGTTCGATCTCGCCACCTGGAACTCGGACGGCTTCATCGCCCCGTTCGACAGCAACCACCGAGGCGACGAGGACGCCTGGGACCTCCCAGCCATCACCGACACCGAGCCCGACCGGCGCGCCGTTTGCTGGGCGGTCGACCACTGGACCGACACTGGCCGCTCGCTCGCCGCCGTTCTGATCAACCACCCCGATGGTTTGCGGAGCCGAGACATCGCAGACCTCGCCGGCTATTCGGGAGGCATCCCCTCGGCCTTTCGCCACATCGCCGGCCGACTCCGCGCCATCGACCGGGCGCCCTTCTGGTTCGGACGCCCGGAGACGAAGGGTCACGAGCGCGGCCAGGTCCTCTGGGCGAATCGCGACAGCGATTCGTACCAGGTCGTGCGCGCGGTCTTCGAGGCACGGTATCCACACCTGCTCGAGGGTTGATGCCCTCCGCCCCGGGCGATCGGCGTCAGCCGATCACCCGCAGTCCCGGAGTCTGCGCGTGGTGCTCTGCGGCCGCCATCGGCAGCGATCGGGGCCAGCAGAGCCGCCAGTTGCGCCACGCCTCCTGATCAGCGGCTGATGGCTCGGTGAGCTCGACGGGCCCCGGCCGGGCGACCCAGCGCCCGTCGACTGGCTAGACGACCAGTCGGCTCCCGAGTGTCGACCTTGTCACAGACAGCAAACCTGAAAGACCGCTGGCTGGACCGGAGGGCGCGGAGTGCGACCGTGAGCGGGGTTGGCAGCGTTCGACCTGTGCAGACTCTCGCCCTCCTGACATCGGCGGGTTTCGGCCCCTACTCCTACGACGAATGGGGGCGAGGGAAGCACCTCACCGAGAAGCCCACCGAGGTATGCCGCAGCACGCTGGTCCGTCGGCGGTAGGGCGTGCGCGTACATGTTCAAGGTCGTCGATATCTGCCTGTGCCCGAGCCGAGCGCTGACTGTCGAGATCGGGATGCCGCCGTCGATGAGCACCGACGCAGCGAAGTGACGGAGGTCGTGTAGCCGCACATGGTTCAGGCCGAGGGTGCTCCGTAGCCGACCGAAGCGGTTCGTCACCACGTCTGGTCGCCAAGGCTTGCCGTCGGTCGAGCTGAACAAAAAGGCGTCAGCGGCAAGGACCCGGTCCAATGACCGTCCCTCGTTGAGTTGGTTCCGACGATGTTGCCGCAGCACCGCCACGCTGGTCTCGTCGAGGGCGAGGCGGCGGCTGCGATGCGTTTTGGTGTCCGTCTCCTTAACCTCCCGCCCCACGTGGACGATCGCTCGGCTGATTGCCAGCGCTCCTCGGTCAAGATCGATGTCGGTCCAACGAAGCGCGCACAGTTCGCCGCGTCGACAGCCGGCGAACGCCTTGAGCCACAAGTAGGTCGCGAGGGCGGGGTCCTCCTGGCGCGCTGCGTCGATGAGGCGCTGAACCTGATCGATCGTGGGCGGAACCACTTCCTTGCTGCGTTGCGGAGGCGGCGAGGCATCGAGAGCGGGATTTCGCTCGATGAGTTCCCATCGGCGGGCTTGCTCAAGGGACTGGCGCAACACGCTGTGGCAGATCCGAACTGTGCGGCGCGACAGCCCACGCGCAGCGAGCTCCCCGTAGAGCAGATCGAGGTCGATCGGCCGTAGCGAAGAGATCCTTCGAGGGCCGAGCGCAGGTCGGACGTACCGCTGGCTGATCCACTCGTAGCCGACAAGCGTCGACTCTTTGAGGGCCAGGCGCTTGACCGACAGCCAGCGATCGAGGAGTTGATCCAGCGTGAGCGTCGACCCGGGGACGACGCGACTCTGGTCCACTTCGGCAAGGAGGCGCTTGAGCTCCCGATCGGCCTCCCGCCGGCTCCCCCGCACTGTCTTCTCGGCGTACCGCTTCCGCCCTGACTCGTCCCGGCCGCAATAGGCCTTGATCCGCCAGCTCTTGCCCCGCTGCTGGATGTGGCCACGCATGTGTTCACCTCGTTTCGGTGCCCGATCTGCGGGCCTGCCTCACTCCCACCTGTTCTTGTCGCTCCACCTGAAGCGCTCGGACTCCGCCTTGTCGCTCCGACCTTGATGCACCGCAGCGGCGGCCAAAGCTGTGAAGACCACCAGGGCAGCGCCAGTCGCCTGGACGGTCCGCTTGACGATCACTCCCCAAGGCATCTCAGTCATGTAGTCGTCGGCCACCGGACCTCCTCGGGAGTCAGCGGCCTAGCGTATGCCGGCCTCTCAGGTAGCGGCCGCAGTGGGCGCGCCCGGGGAAGGCGGTCAGCGGTTCTAAGCATCCGGCTCGGGGTACCGCTGGGCGTACGCGGATGCCTCGGACCGGCCGAGCAGCTGGGCCCGCAGGGGGCGCCAGTCGCCCCGCCGGGTACGGATCGTGCTGCGTGCTGCGGCTGCCTCGCTTGCGGCCGGGGGCCGGCCGAGGGCGGCTCGATGGGCCTCGGCGACGATGCCATCGACGACCTCGGCGCTCACCGCCAGGGCCCGCCAGGTCGGTGAGGTACGTCCGCCGCCGGCCAGGAGACGGTCGCGCCAGTAGGTGTGGGCGTCGGGGTCGATCGGGCGCCCCACGATCCGGGCGAAGACCCGCTCGACGAGTGCATCGACGTCGGCACTGGTCGGGCCCACCATCTCCGGCGAGGCCGCCAGAGCGGCCCACAGCTGGCTGGTCGTCCACCCGGCCCGGAGCTTTCCCGCCCACACGGCGCGCCCGGCCGGGTCGGCAGGGCGATCCAGGATCCGGCGGTAGGCGTCGTCAACGACCACCTCGATGGCCTCGGGCGACCGGGCCAGACTCGCCGCCACCGCGCCAAGGGCAGCGCCGGCGTTGAGCCGACCAACCCAGTAGGCGTACCCGGCGGCGTCGGGGCACCGACGGAGGGCGACGAGGTAGGCGTGGCGGACGACAGCCCCGGCACCCGGTCGGGCGTGGTCGGGGCAGGCGTCGGGCAGGACGTCGTAAGCAACTGGGCTGCTGAGCGAAGGGCCCGCCCCGGGCGGGTTGCCCTCGTACCAGGCGGTGAGCTGGTGCGGGCCCGGGGTCGATGGCGTGTAGGTGATCGATGCGTAGATGATGTCGATGTCCAGGGCAAGGTCAGCGGAGCCGATCGGGACACCGTCGTCGAGGAACACCACGGTGCCGGTGACGCGCGGGTCGAGCTGTGGGTCGACGGTGGCTACGAGTTCGAGCTGCGTGCCAGCCGGCGCCCGGTCTCGGGGGGACACGGAGAGGCGGGTCCACGTCGCGATCTCCTCGGCCGCCGCCGCTGGTGGGACAGCGATGCCGACCGCCCCCACGACGCCGATCACGAGCGTGGCAAGGGCGGCGAGGACAGCGCGCGAGTGCGGCGGTCGGGCAGCCGGCGTCGGCGATGCGGAAGTGGGACGGACGAGCTTCATGGCGCCTCAGGCTGAGTAGGCGGTCTCTGCCACGTGACGGTCTAGTCAGGTGAGCCTTGCCAGGCGTGCGCGACGCCCTGCGCGAAGGGCTGGCCGCGGGGACCCGGACAGACGGACCCTTCCAACGGCTGGACCCACACCCGCCCGTCCGCGCCTGCCGCCCGCCCACCGCGTGCATACCTGACGGCCGCTCCGCCGCAAGCCCCCTCCCGTCGCCGCAGCGCATCCCACGCTCGGTCCTAGTCCCCGCGCCCCGAGTCTTCACCGGGGCTTGCCCCTCCGCTCCTCCCGTCAGGTCTCGCCGGTGGGCATAGCGGCAGCCCAGCCGAGGGCGCCGCCCAGCACATGGAGCGCGCGATGGACCTCCTCCCCACCAATCTCACCGTCCGGCCTAGCGGTCGCTACGCCGGCCGAGGCACTGAGCCCGGACAGCCGACCACCGGCTACCTCCGCTTCTGGGCCCCGCTACTCGGGCCGACGGCCACCCTGGCCTACCGGCACCTCCTCGATGCCACCAGCGACGGCAGCAGCTACGGCTACATCGACACCGGCCACCTGGCGCTCGACCTCGGCATCGGGCGCGGCCGAGGGCGTGACTCGCCGCTCGTTCACACGTTCCGCCGCCTCGAGCGCTTCGGCCTCGTCGACGAGACCCCCGAGGCCGACACGATCGCCTTGGCCGTCCACCTCCCCTGGCTGGGTCGCCGCCAGCTCGACCGGCTCCGGCCAGACCTGGCCCATCTCGAGCGCCTCTACCGCCAGACCGCCTAGGCCACTTCGGTCCTCGACTCCCGCTAGTGCCGTGTCATACATCGTTTGTCGTGTCCTCCAACGGCACATTGCGGGCAGGGGTGCGGGTGGGTCGCCGCCGACCGAAGCCGTGCTCGCTCACGCAGACGACGGTCCTAGGAACGTCCAGGTTGGACAACGGGCCTCGAGGAGCGGCACGTGCTGGGACCAAGTCGCAAGGCTCCGGCGCTCCGGAGTGCGAATGGAGAGTTCACCATTGGCGAGGAGAAAGCCCCACGAGAAGCCGGCCACTGGCTCGACGTCGCGGGCCATGGGCGCCGTCGGCGCGACACAGAGGAACGACTCGGCGTACCAGTCCAGGTCGCGGCTGCGGTCACTCCTCGAGGGGGCGTCGAACAGGGTGGGAGCGAGGCCGTAGAACCCGAAGGGAGTCTCAAGGCCCTCGTACAGCTCCAATGGGTCGGTGACCCACGTGTGATCGCCGGCCTCAGCTGAGGTGCCCATCCGGACCAACTGCACCCAACCGAGGAACGCGGCGTAACCCCTCGCTTCGAAGTCGATCGTCGCCTCGCAGATGGGGAAACCTCTCGCCCAGCCCGGACATTCGACCGACGCGGGGTTGTCGTTGACAGTCACCGCGGCGCGGACCACTCCCGGCTGTCCGCGAGCCTTGAACGGCAGGACCAACGAGCCGGTAGCCACGGGCGTGAGCCTTCCATGGCGATCGGGCAGGTGCCCGCCAACGCCGGGTCCGGGTCGGTTGCAACGAGACGAACGTTGCCTGACACGCCACTAGCCCGTCGGGGAGGGTCCCCGGTCTCCGCCTCGGGTACGGCAGCCACGCCTACCCCGACGCGGTCGCCGCTTGCCGTGCTTGGGGCGAGCCGAGCCCACGACCTGCGTTCGCCGACCTTCCTTCGCGCCCGTTCATAATCCGGGCCATCCACGACCGGTCCGGAACCCACCACCTCACTTCCGTCGCCTCACGCCTTCGACAGCAAACTTGGAGCCCTTCGGCAACATCGCCGCACCGTCGTCGTCCTGTTGCCCTCGCACGCTCCCGGCTGCCACCTCGGCCATCCCGAAGACTCCCAGTCCTCAACCGTTCGATCTTGGCCGCAATCAGGTCCACGACGAGGTCCTGCACCGTGGGCCGCCGACCGCTGCCCGGGCTTCGATTCGCCCACTCCAATACGTCCAGCCGTCTGCCCTCACGTAGGCACCCTGGCCCGCTCCCTGACCCGTCGGCTTCAAGGCGGGCACCTACCACGGCCCGGCGGGGCGTCAACCGGACGGGTCGACCCACTCCTCGCTTCGCTTCGTCGCTAGGGCACGCCTGGCGGCTCTCCCCTCGCTGCGCGCCGGTTGACGCCCCGCTCCTCGGACCGTGGTTCATCGGCGCCGCAGCCGACGGCACGCAGGCCGGAGGCCAAGCACCTACGAAAGGACGAACTGCGATGACGAACACATGGATCGGTCTCGGCCGACTCGCCAGTGATCCTCAGCTCCGCCACGCCGACTCCGGCACCCCGGTCAACACCATGCGAGTGGCCGTCCCCCGCCACGGCGACGACGACAGGGCGGACTTCGTGAGCGTGGTCTGCTTCAACCGGCTCGCGGAGGCGTGCGCCGCCCACCTCTCCACCGGACGCCAGGTCCTCATCGAGGGCTCGATCCGGCAGCAGACGTGGACGGACAAGGACACCCAGGAGCGGCGGGGTCGCATCGAGATCGTCGCCCGCCGGGTCCAGTTCCTCGGCGCACCACGACAGGAGGCCGACGAGCCGAGTGAGGACCAGGTCGCCGCCTGATCCCACCAACCAGCCGAAGCCCGTCGGCCCCTCGCCAGCGGGCTTCGTCGCCCCGGGCGACCCCCGCAGCCGGGTCGCCCGGGGCACCAACGGCTTCAAGCCTCGCGGATCGCCGATCCCTCCTAGCGGAGCCCCGCGCTAGCCCTGCCGCCATCCTTGCTGCCACGCGTCTCCAGTTCGGCCACGAACCTCTCGACCTCGGCCAGCTGATCCGGAGCGAGCCGGTCGAGTCGTTCGAGAATGCGGTCGAGCGCGCCGAG
>DASVEH010000465.1:0-11297 GCA_036380655.1 Candidatus Limnocylindria bacterium
CGATCGGGTCAAAGGGCGGTCAACTGACGCTTGCCAACGCGGTGTAGACTCCGCGCATGCCACGCACGAGGACCAGCGCCCGAGCCACCGAGAGTGACCGCGAGCTCGCGCATCGCATCGGCGGCCGGATCCGCGAGGCCCGGCATCGGGCCGGGCTCACGCAGCAGCAGCTGGCGGGGGACCGATACACCAAGGCCTACGTGAGCGCCCTGGAGACGGGGATCGCGCGTCCCTCGATGGTCGCCCTCAATCACATCGCCGAGCGGCTCAACCTGCCGGCCAGCCACTTCATCGACGAGGCTCATCCGGCCTGGACGCGGCTCGAGGTCGACATGCAGCTTGCCTCCGGCGAGTGGCAGGCAGCGGCGGACGGCTACCAGGCGTTGCTCGAGGACGCGACGGACGAGGCTTCGCGTGCCGATCTCCTGCGCGGCATGGCAGAGGCGCTCGCCCGGCTGGACCGCGGCAAGGAGACGATCGCCGCGGCGTCCGAGGCCGCTCGCCTCTACGGGCTGGCGTCGCGCGACGCGGATGCGGCACTGGCCCGCTACTGGCTCGCCTACGGCCTCTACCAGTCGGACAACGAGCCCGACGCGCGAAGCCTGCTGAGCGCGCTGCTCGAACAGGTGCGCGCCGGCCTTCACGTCGAGCCAGACTTCGAGATGCGCCTTCTCACGTCGCTCGCGGCCGTCGAGTCGCGTGCCGGCAATCCGCAGCGCGCACTCTCCTACCTGGAAGAGGCGAGGGGACTGGCGGCGGATCTCGACGACCGACGTCGCGCCGCGTTCCTCTTCAACCTAGCGATCGGATACCGCGAGGTGGGCGACTTCGAGGCCGCCATCCGCGCCGGGACACAGGGGATGGCCCTGTACCGCGCTGCGGGCGCCATCTTCGAGTCGGCACGTATCGAGAACGACCTCGCCCTTGCCTACCTGGCCACCGGCCAGGTCGACCGCGCGCGCGAGCTGGCCACGGAGGCACGAGCGCAGATCGAGGCGACCGGCGACGAGCGCTGGATGGCGGCGGTGGCCGATACCGAGGCCCAGGTCGCCCTCGCGTCCGGTGACACGGCGGGCGCCCTGCGCCTGGCTGCCGACGCGCGTGACTACGCGGCGCGCAGTGGCAACGACCTGGCGACCATGGCAGCCATGCTCACCGAGGCCCGCGCCATGCGCGCCGACGGCCAGCTTGCCGCGGCAGAGGAGCGGTTCGCCGATGCCGCAACGGCGGCCCGCGCGAGCCGCGTCCCGAACCGACTGCGCGAGGTCCTGCGGGATTGGGCGGCCCTGCGCGCCGATGCGGGGGACCATCGCGGCGCATATGAGCTGACGAGCGAGGCGCTGACGGTCAATTGAGTGTTGACAGGTGCGGTGCGGTGACCGTACTCTGCGCGCAGACGAGTCGGATGGGCACGCCGACTTGCCCGATGGGATCGGAGATGGGGCACGTCTCCGATCCCTTTCTCGTGCCTAGGGGCTGGCTCCCGGACTGACGGTCGGGCCGACCAGCTCGAAGGTTCCCTCCGCGATCGGGTCGCCGTCCGGGTCGGTGTAGATCAGCATCAGGTACTCGCCGGCGCCGAACACGGCCAGGAGATCGGCGGCCGGCACGGTGAAGGCGATGACATCGGGATTGGGGAGCGCCTGCGCGTCCACCGGTGCCTGCTCTGGCTCGACGATCCCGACGCGCCGAACCTCGACGTAGACCGCTGGGGGAACCACCCCCGTCGGGGCGACGCTGTACACGAACGTGTCGCCCTCGGCGAAGCGCTCCGTCCTGGCGTCCGCGGCCACCTGCCCGGTCGCAGGGTCCAGGGCCGTGCCGAAGTCGATTGCCGGGATGCCGGTGCCGGTCGACGCCGACGGCGATGGAGCGACCGCCGTCCCATCACCGTTGCCGCCGAGGATGCGGACGACGATGGCGATGGCGAAGATCAGGAGTACTGCGGCGACCCATCCGCCGATCCGCCGCGCTCGTGGCGAGAGGGAGAACGGCTCCTCGCCGCGCGGTCGGCGGGCCATGGCGCGCGCACGGAGGGGGCGCAGCCGCTGACGCATCCTCAGATCGCTCTCGGGGCGGCCGTGGTGCTCATCTGCACCAGAACTGTACCGGGTCGCCAGCCGCTACGATGACCGGGATGACACGCAGGCTCTTCATTCTCGACGATCCGGATCGATTCCTTGCGGGCACCATCGGCCAGCCCGGCGACCGTGCCTTCTTTCTCCAGGCCCGGAAAGGCGGGGCGCTGATCAGCGTGGGACTGGAGAAGGTGCAGGTCGCCGCACTGGCGCAGCGCCTGGAAGATCTGCTCGATGCCGTCGAGGCGCCCGACCGAGCCGAGGCGGCCGATGAGCTGACGCTGGAGGAGCCGGTGGTCGAGCTCTTCCGGGTCGGGGCCATGGCATTGGCGTGGGACGCCGCCAGCGAGGCGGTCGTCATAGAGGCGCAGACTCCGACGGAGGACGGGGAGTACGCGGAGCTACCCGACGATGCCGAGGAAGGCCCGGACCTTCTCCGTATCCGGATCGATGCGCCGGCAGCCCGCGCGTTCGTTCGAAGAGCGGAGGCGCTCGTCGCCTCCGGCCGCCCGGCCTGCCCATTCTGTGGAGAGCCGCTGGACCCGCAGGGGCACTTCTGCTCGCGCGGCAATGGACAGCTCAACTAGGTGACCGAGCCCGGCGCCGATCCACCGCCGCGGATCGACTGGGTGCCGGCGAGCGACCTGGCCGACGGGCGGCCCGGTCGAATCGGCATGACCGTCCTTCCCGGCAAGCGGGGGCCGTCGGTCCGCTATCCCGGGCGCGTCTATCGAGGCGACCTCGACGCGGACCTCTCCGCGCTGCGCAGCACGGGCGTGCGCCGCCTGATCCTCCTCGTCGACGACCGGGAGCTCGCGCGGTGGGGCGACGTCTCCCTGGTGACGCGCGCCGCCGCCGCCGGCCTGGAGATCGACCGTCATCCGCTCCCCGACGGCTCCCCTCCCGACAGCGCGGCCCAGATGGACGCCATCCTTGCGTCGATCTCCGAAGCTCGCACCTCGTCCGACGTCGCGGTCGCCTGCATGGGCGGTGTCGGTCGAACCGGGACGGTGGTGGCCTGCGCGCTCGTCGCCGCCGGCTGGCCGGCCGACGCGGCCATCGCCCGCGTCCGCGAGCTGCGGCATCCGACCGCGGTCGAGACGCCGTCCCAGGAGCGGTTCGTCCGAACGTACCGCGAGGCGGATGGCTGGTCATCGGCTAAGGTGTCGCCATGAGCGACAGATGGGTCTGCAAACGCTGCTTCGCGGACAACAACGAGACCGATGCGGCGTGCCAGCGATGCGGCCTCATCCGCGGGGCGGATTCCTCGCCGGCGGACCAGACCACCTGGGCCGCGCAGGGGCAGACGGTGACGGCGACGGCTGAGCCCGGATGGCGGCGGTGGATCCGCTTCCTGTGGATCCCTGCGCTCATCGTGGTGCTCCTCATCGGGTACCTCACCAGCGCACGGCGTGACGACGCCGGGTCGCTCGCGTCCGCCGGCAACGTCAGCGTGGATGAGCTTCGCGAGGGAGATTGCTTCAACAGCGGCGATGACCAGGAGGAGATCAGCGACGTCGACGGCGTGCCGTGCACGGAGGCCCACGAGTACGAGGTCTTTGCGCTTGCGACCTACGAGGGTGATGGCACCTACCCGCCCGACGCCCAGCTGAACTCGATCTTCACCGAGATCTGCGAGCCCGAGTTCGAGGCCTACGTCGGAGCCCCATACGCAACGTCGGAGATCTACGGTTCGATGATCTCGCCCTCCGAAGAGTCGTGGGGGTCGGGTGATCGGTCGTTCGTCTGCCTGCTCTACGACCCGGACGACCCGACGCTGACGGAGTCACTGGCCGGCGCCGGCCGCTGACCCGCGCGAGCGCCGTGCGACCCGAACGCCTGCTGGCGATCCTGATCGTCTGCGGGGTCGTCGCGGTGATCGTGGTGGTCGTGCTGATCGCCGGGGAACCCGCGCCGCCCGCGCAGGGGCTGCCCGCCGGAGATGGCCGGCCGGCCGGCACGCTCGAGGACGCGGTGGTCGTTCGGATCGCGGACGGCGACACCGTCACCATCGAGATCGACGGCCGCCGGGAGCGGCTCCGGTACGTCGGCGTCGATGCTCCCGAGGTCGCCAACCCGGAAGCCGGCATTGACGCCGAGTGCGGAGCCGATGCGGCTCGGGACGCGAACGGCGCATTGGTGGATGGGGAACGGATCTACCTCGAACCGGACACGACCGATCGCGACCGGTTCGGCCGCCTGCTTCGTCATCCATGGCTCGAGCGGGATGGGAACTGGTTTCTTGTGACCGAGCAGCTGGTCTCGGATGGCGCCATCGAGGCGCGCAGCTTCACGCCTGACACGCTCCACGATCGGCGGCTCGACGACGCCGAGCGGAGCGCCCGTGCTGCCGGAGCCGGCATCTGGGGCGACTGCTAGCCAGGCACGTCAGGGAGCTGGGGAGACCGATGAGGAGGGCGTCGGCTGCGGCGGGATGCGGAGGATGACGAGCGCCCATGCGCAGTCGGACTCGACCGTCACGAAGACCGGGCCGGCGAGCCCCAGGGCGGCGAATGACTGCGGCTGAAGCGTGCCGCGATCGATGCCGGAACCGACCGTCGCCCGGATCCCGGGCACCGGATCTCCGCCCCCGGCGGGCGTGAACGAGACGCCCAGAGAGCAGCGTGTGCGCTCCGGGTCGAGCGCGACCCAGCGAATGGCATGGTCGTCCTTGCCGATCTCGATCGGTCCCTGCTCGGCATCGCCCACCTGGTCCATGGAGGCGAGGTAGGGCGAGCGTTCGGTCACCCGGCCCGTCGAGGCGAGGAATGGGTCGGGCTCGACGCCGGCAGCGATCCAGCCCTCCTCGAAGTCCGGCTCGCGATCATCGGCATCGGCGAGGAGATACCAGCCGATCTCGTCGACCCGGATCGGACCCATCACCACCTGCAGCTCGAAGGCCAGCGGCAGCAGGCCCGTGATGACCGGGCGATCGACGCCGGGCAGGCTGTGGACGCGCAGGCCGTCGATCGTGGTGGCGACGATCTCCCCGGCCTCGAAGTCGGGAATCGCCGCTGCGGGCGTCGGGGACGGACGGGGCGACGGCGTGGGGCGGGGCGTGGGCGACGGCGTCGGGATTGGCGACGCCGTGGCGGGTGGCGGCGGGCTCGGCGTCTCGAGCGGAGGGATGGTACAGGCGGACAGCGCCAGCGCCAGGAGCGGTCCGGTCATCACGCGCATCGTCCCCACGCGGTCAGGGTAGCGGCTCAGCCGTCGAGCCGCGGCACCTCGGAGGCCAGCAGATCCGCGATCTCGCGCGCATTCGTCGTCCCGTAATTCGCGTAGCAGTTGTTCATCAGCACGTGGATCTCGGGCACCTCGGACGCTGCCTCGCGAATGCGTGGGACCCATTCGCCGAGCTCCGCTTCGTCGTACAGGTAGCGGAAGCGCTCGACCACCGGGATCCCGGACTTCTCCCATGTCTCCGTCCGACGCCCGTGGAAGCGGACGACGGCCAGCCTGGGGGACGTGACGAGCGTCATGGGCGGGACCGAGGACTTCGTGCCGGGCGGAGCGTCGACCATGACGAACGGAATCTCGTACTTCTGAAGAAAGCGAGTCGTGCGGTCCGCGTTCTTCTCGTTGAACCAGCTGGCATGGCGCAGCTCTACCGCGAAGGGCGTGTCGCCCAGGCGCTCTCGGGCCCTGACGATCTCGTCACGCGACTCGTTGCTCGGGAAGAACCAGCGCGGATACTGGAGGAAGACCGCGCCGAGCTTGCCCGAGCTGCGCAGCGGCTCGATGCCGTCCATGAAGCGCCTCCAGATCTCGTCCTCGATCTCGTGGGGAAGGTCCCGGGCGTAGACGCGCTTCTTGTCGAGGATCTCGGCGGGGAGCTCCTCGCGCAGGTCCTTCGGCAACCGGCTCACCTCGGACGGTTGGCCGGTCATGAGCGCGTGCGCCTTGATATCGAAGGTGAAGTCCGGGGGCGTTCGCTCCAGCCACAGCTCGCCCGTCCGTCGTGCGGGGAGGGCGTAGTAGGTGGCGTCGACCTCGACCATCGGGAACTGGTCGGCGTAGTAGACCAGTCGATCCTCGGCGGTGCCGGCGTCGGGCGGGTAAAAGACGCCCGGCGCGGTCATGGTCGGGTCCGTCCAGGAGGCGGTTCCGATACGGATGGTCGCTCCGTCCATCTGGATCGGCTCGCGCGCGGCGGTGGCATGCGCTTCGCCACGTTGTCCCGCCAGCTCCGGACCCGGATCGTGGGGATTGACCTCGACCATGCCGTCAGCCTACCGCGCGTTCCTGACGAGCGGTGTCAGGTTTCCCCGAGGATGTCAGGCCTGGCCGAGACCTCGACGAACGGATGACGTCGACAGCACCAGCATGACGACGCCGGCCATCACAAAGCCGAGCAGGTACACCGGGTGCCAGGCGGCAACCAGGATCGCGATGCCCGTGCCGATGGCCGCGATGAGCTGCAGCAGGGCGGCCAGGGTCCACGCCCAGCCCCGCCGTCGTCGTGCCCCGCGCGAGGCGATCGCAGCCAGGATGGCGAAAACGAAGGCTGCACCGGCCGCGAAGCGGACGTTCTGCTCGGCGATCTGGCCGGCCTCGCCACCGACCGATCCGTTAAGCGCGGACGCCAGCATGCTCAGCGCGATCGCCAGCACCAACCCCAGACCGGCCTCGGTCAGGAGAAGCACGCGGAGGAGGCCGATGGAGAGCATGCGCGACGCGGCGGGGGAGGATGGCCTCGACCCGAGGGCAGCGCTCTGGTAGGCATTCATGCCCCCGAGTGTCGCCGACTCGGCCCCGGCGTGCACACGACGAATGGCGTGGCGGCCATACGTCATGCGTCGTACCGTGACGGGCGAGGCACCCGACGTGCACAGGCGAGCGCGTGACGCGCGTCGATCGATCGCGCGGCCTGGCCGAGGTGGAGACGCTCGCCTGGCTGCTCGACAACAGCATTCCGGTGCCGGGGACCGGCGGCCGGCGCTTCGGCATCGATGCGCTCATCGGTTTCGTGCCGGTGGTCGGCGATCTCGTCAGCGGCGGGATCGGGCTCTTCGTCGTCTGGCGCGGCGCCCGGCTCGGGCTGCCGAGGGTCGTCGTTGCCCGGATGCTCGCGAACTCGGCGATCGACATCGCCATCGGGGCAATCCCGTTCGTCGGTGACGCCTTCGACCTGTGGTTCAAGGCGAACACGCGCAACCTGCGGCTGATCCGCGAATTCCTCGAGCAGCCGGACCGATCCACCCGAAGCGAGTGGGTCGCGCTGGCGGTCCTGATCGGCGCCGTCGTCCTCGTCGTCGTCCTGCTCGGCTGGCTGGTCGTGGCCGTGCTTTCGGCATTGTTCGGCGCACTGTGACCGGGTTCGTCGACCGGGGTCAGATGGCCCGGTGTCGCTCGAGCATGCGACGCGCCAGGGTGATGGCGCGCTCACGGACCTCGGGCGGGTCGAGGATCTCGGCCCGGCTCCCAAGGCCGATGAGCCTGCCGGGCACCTCCTCGGGCCAGTCGGCCATGACGCGCAGGTGGATCCACCCATCGGGGTCGTCGGCGGGCAGCCGTTCAGCCTCGCGGACGGCGTGGCCCCCGACCGCCTCCGCCAGCACACCGAGGACGGCTGGATCGATGCGGACCGTGACGGCGATCCTCGGCGCGTCGCGCTCGAAGGCGCTGATGGACTCGCCCCAGTAGGCGGCCAGGTCGAACTCGGCGGGTCGCGCCACCTGACCGTCCCCGGGCGTCACGCGGCGAATGCGTGATACGCGGTACGTCCGCACCTGGCCCTCCGACGTAGCCACCAGGTACCAGATGCCCGCCTTCAGGACGAGGCCGAGCGGCTCTAGCGCGCGCTCGACCTCCTCGTCGCCGCGCCGGTACGCGATCTGGACCGGTCGCGACTCCCAGACGGCCTCGGCCAGTGGCGCAAGCTGGGGTACCTCCTCGTTCGCACGGAACCAGCCGGCCGCGTCGAGGTGGAATCGCTCGACCAGCCGAGAGGCCCGCGCGCGCAGCTCTGATGGCAGGGCCGCGAGCACCTTGAGGCGCGCGGCGGCGACCACCGTGCCGAGGCCCAGCTCGGCGGCCGGTCCCGGCAGGCCGGAGAGGAAGAGTGCCTCGGCCTCGTCGCCAGTGAGACCGGTGAGACGGGTCCGGTAGCCGTCGATGAGCTGGATCCCGCCGTGCGGACCGCGCTCCGCGTAGATCGGCACGCCGGCCGCGCTGAGCGCGTCGACGTCACGGTGAATCGTGCGCTCGGAGACCTCGAGCTCGCGCGCCAGCACCGCTGCCGTCGTCCGGCCGCGCGCCTGCAGGAAGAGGAGGAGCTGGACGAGTCGTGAGGCACGCATCGGCGCGAGGATAGCGCCGATTCCTGCCAGATTGCGTCAGGTACGATCCCGGACGAAGGTCGCGATGCGATCAAGGGCGTCGTCGAGGACCGGGCCGACGCCGTGTCCCACGCCCGGATACGTCACGAGCTCCGCGTCGGGCAGCCGCGGCACGGCGCGACGCAGCAGTCCGATCTCGGCGAACGGGTCGGACTCGCCGGACAGCACCAGCACGGGGCACGCGATGCGCGGCCAGTGTGCGGTCCGCTCCTCCCAGCTCGGCTGGCGGCCCGGGGCGTGGAGCGGATAGGAGATGAGCACGAGCCCCGCGGGCGCCGTCTCGGCGGCGACGAGGGAGGCGACCCTGCCGCCGAACGACTGTCCGCCGATGCTCGTCGCGGGATCGGCCTCCGCCTCGATGGCCGCGCGGTAGACCGGGACGGCTCGTTCGGCACTGCCCCGCGGAAGCTGAACGAGATGGACGTCGAGGCCCCGCTCGGTCAAACCTCGCTCGTGGGCGCGCAGGCGCTCGATCGTTCCGGATGCCCCCGGAGCCAGGAGGATGCGACGGCGCGGCATCGGCCAAGGATAGTGCCGCTACTGGAGCTCCCAGAGCACGAGGCGCGGAACCCGCCCACTGGCCGCGATGCGCTCGGCGAGGTCGCGGCCGACGTACCGGTAATGCCACGGCTCGTAGTCGTAGCAGCTGGCGTCGAACGACCCCTTCGGGTAGCTCATCACGAAGCCGTAGCGCCAGGCATTGGCGGCCATCCAGCCGCCCGCCGGCGTCGCGGCCCAGTCCGCGTACTCCCACGGAGCTGCGCCGCCCTCGCTGGTCACGTCGATGGCCGTCCCGAGCTGATGCTCCGAGTGGCCAGCCCGGGCGCTGGTGCGCAGGGCCTGCTTGTATCCGCCCACGCTCACCCAGTGATCGAACGTGCTCTGCTGCTGGGCGTGGCTGCGGTATCCGCTCACCAGGGCGATCGGTGTTCCGGCGGCACGGGCGTCGGCCGCCATCGCGGCCAGATCGGCCACGAGGAGGCTGCGGATCGGATACCCCCCGTTCACGCCTGCGGCGCTGCTGTCCACCAGGTCTCCGGGCGCGTAGTCCGCCGGCAGGTGGTAGATCGTGTCGAGCAGCGAGATCGGCCACTCGTCGTAGCCGTGGTGCGGCGTGAGGACGTCGGTGTACTCGCAGGCAGGGGCACCGGGCGCGGGAGTCGGTAGGACCGACGGCTCCGCGGTCGGTGACAAGGTCGGGACCGGTGTCGGTGCCGGTGTCGCCATGGGCGAGGGCGTCGGCGAAGGCGAGGACGGCGGCGTCGGGCTCGGGGTCGGGGTGGGTGATGCGGTTGGCGCCGCGGCGCTGGGCGTCGGCGGGGCGGAAGGTGCCGGCGGAGAACCGGGCTCGCCCAGGCCCGGACGCATGGCGACGAGGGCCACTGCTGCCGACAGGACAGCGCTCATCACCGCGACCGCGGTCGCGGATGGCGTCGAGCTGCTCATGCTGAGGTTGGCGGTACGAGGGAAGGCCATGCCGCCATGCTGGCAAAAGGTTGCGGTCGCAACCATCGGCGGACGGCCGGATGGGCCTCAGACGATGCGCTGAGGCCTCCCTCGACAAACGTCGCATCGGGGGCGTGCAGGTCGACCGATCCCGGCGTACGCTTCGGGCATGAGCGAGAAGATCACGAAGTCGGACGCCGAGTGGCGCGCGGAGCTGAGCCCCGAGCAGTTCCGCATCCTGCGCGAGAAGGGGACCGAGCAGGCCTTCACCGGTGCCTACTGGGACGAGCACGGGTCGGGCGTGTACCGATGCGCCGGATGCGGCGCCGAGCTGTTCGATGCGTCGACGAAGTTCGAGTCGGGCACGGGATGGCCATCCTTCTTCCAGCCGACGGACCCGGCGGCTGTCGAGACCGATACCGACCGGTCGCTCTTCATGACCCGGACCGAGGTCCACTGCGCGCGCTGCGGCGGGCACCTTGGGCACATCTTCGACGACGCCCGTGACCAGCCGACGGGGCTGCGCTACTGCATCAACTCGGCGGCACTCACCCTCGATCCGACCGTCGTCGAGCCGATGGAGCAGGTCTAGCTGCCGGGCGCCGGGCCCGGACGCACGCTCAGCTCGCCGAGGACCAGGTCGACCGGGTAGGTCGCCATCGTCGATCCGTTGCGATCCACCAGCATGATGCGGCTGAGGTCCCGATCTGCCAGCACGAAGAGGCTGCTGTCTGCCGCCCATCGCGCTGCGGTCCCGGCGTGCTCGGCGAGGATGCCGCCTCCATCGATTTCCGACAGAATGACGGTCTGCGCGTCGCTGACCGGATCGGAGGCGAGGGAGAGCAGCCTGGACCCGTCAGGCGAGACCTCGAATCCGAACGCCTGGTCGCCCCCGATCGGCACCGTCTCGGCCGATTCGAGGTCGATGGCATGGACACGGCCGCTGCCTTCCTCGGCGACGAGCAGACGGTTGTCGCGGATCCAGCCGGAGACGTACGCGCCACGCGCGACGATGCGCTGACCCTTTCCGTCCGCGCCGACGACGTATACGGCCGCGAAGGCTCCGGCGGCCGGGTCCGGCTCCGGGTGCGGCCCATTGAAGGCGACGACGGATCCGTCCGGCGAGAAGATCGGGCGGCTGGCGGTGAACGCCCCACCGTTCGTGGTGAGCTGTCGCGGCTCCTCGCCGCTGGTGACGTCCACGACGAGGATTTCCCACGGTCCGAGGGCCGGGTCAAGGCAGCCGACCCCGCAGGGGCTGTACGGAACGTTGGGCCCGAAGGCGAGCCACCTGCCGTCCGGCGACCACGATGGACCGCTCCCGTCGCCGACGCGCCGCAGGTTGCCGTCGAGATCCACCAGGTAGACGACCCCTTCGCAGCCGCCGTACGAGAATGCCAACAGGCTTCCATCGGGCGACCAGGTGAGGCCG
>DASVEH010000466.1:0-2940 GCA_036380655.1 Candidatus Limnocylindria bacterium
AGCAGCTGCGTACGCGAGACCCCGGCGTGGACGTGCGTGTCGTGTGCGGCGGCGAGCAGGTCGATCGCGGGTGTCGCCACCTGCTCGACGACGAGAATTCGTGCCATGGAGCGTGGAGTCTAGCGCCGAGCAACGTGCGCCCTGAAGCAGCTCCGAGCCGACGACCCTTCGGCCGAAGTCGTACATTGGTCCTCGCCACCGGGCACTGGTGGACGGTAGATCGGGCGGGAGTGGGTAGCACATGATCCGACGGCACCTGATGGCGCTGCGCCTCGGCCTCATGCTGGTCGACGGCGCAGTGGCAGTCGGTGTCTTCCTGGCCGTGGCGATCGTCCGATTCCGGGATGGCGACATGTCGGCACTGTGGCGCGCGCTCGGGATCGACCTGCGCCTGGCGGCGGTCATCTTTGCGGCGGTCTGGGTGGCCGTCCTCTGGGGCTCCGGCCTCTACCGGCTCGACGTTCGGTGGCGAGTCTGGACGGAGACGCGCGACATCATCCGGGCCACGCTCCTCGTCGTGGCATTGACGCTCTCCGCACTGTTCGTGTTCAAGCAGGTCGACGTCAGCCGGCTCTTCCTCCTGTTCCTGTTCATCGCACAGCCGACGGTCACCCTCGCGGGTCGGCTGCTCCTCCGCGCAGCCTTCGAGGCCAACCGGCGAGGCGGCCGGGACCCGCGCTACATGCTGGTTGCGGGCTCCGGTCAGCTCGCGCAGGACTTCGCGGACCGGGTCGAGCGCCACGCAGGGCTGGGGGTGCGGATCATCGGTCACCTGCGCGCGCCGGGTGAACCCGAGCCGACGGTGACACGACCCCTCCTCGGCGCCATCGACGACATCGAAGACGTGCTCCATTCGCAGGTGGTGGACGAGGTGGCAATCTGCCTGCCGCCCACGGCGAGCCGTTACCTCGAGCCGATCACCGGCCTCGCTGCCGGCGAGGGAAAGACGGTCCGGATCGCGGTCGACCCGGTGGAGGAGATCCTGCCCGGCGCGGTCCAGGAGGAGTTCGACGGTTTCCTCGTCCGCTCGCTCGTCAACGACGGCCAGCGGGAGGTGGGCCTCCTGCTGAAGCGCGCCATCGACATCGTCGGTGCGACCGTCGGGCTGGTCCTGCTGAGCCCGCTGTTGATCGGGACGGCGGTCGCCATCCGCCTGACCGATGGGGCCCCCGTGCTCTTCCGGCAGACTCGCATCGGACTCCACGGACGTCCGTTCACGATGTTCAAGTTCCGAACCATGGTCGTGGGCGCGGAGGATCGGCTCGACGAGGTGCGCCATCTGAACGAGCGCAACGGCGTCGCGTTCAAGGCAGCGAACGACCCCCGCATGACGCGCATCGGTCGCTCGCTTCGCAAGACCTCCATCGATGAGCTGCCACAGCTGTGGAACGTGCTGACGGGCTCGATGAGCCTCGTGGGACCGCGTCCTCCCCTTGCGCACGAGGTCGCGGAGTACGACGTCTGGCATCGTCGACGCCTGAGCATGAAGCCGGGCATCACGGGGCTATGGCAGGTCGAGGCCCGGCACGAGCCGGACTTCGACCGGTGGGTCGAGCACGACCTCATCTACATCGACGGCTGGTCCATCTGGCTGGACCTCAAGATCCTCGCCAAGACGCTGCCCGCCCTCCTCGCCCACGGCGGTCGCTGAAGGCGACCTGCCAACCGCGTCCTGGGCGCAGCGGGGCCCGCGGCAACTTACGGCTCGCGCTCCGGGCGACCAGCACCGCCATCGCCAGGCTGGAGAGGATCGCCACCGCCAGCAGGATGGCCGCCCACCCGACCGCCACCAAGAGGGCCAGTACGAGGTCCGCCGCATGTGCCATCCGTCTCATGCCGTGAGGATGACGAACGCCGCTTACGGGTTGGTTACGCAGCGATTACCGCACCGGGAGGTCGCCGGGCCGGCGACGGGGCGTGAGCGCCACGGAGCTCGGGTACAATTGCGCGGCGCACCCCCGCCCATGGCGTCGCGGCTCGTCCGCGACGCCCGCGCGTGCGAATCGATCCTGAACGTTCCGACGGCCCTGTGGCGTCGTGCATGGGAGTAGCTGACCGCACATGACGGGTACGCCCGATTACCGCCTGTCAGACCTGAAGACGCTCGAGTCGGAATCGATCCACATCTTTCGCGAGGTGGCCGCCGAGCTCGAGCGGCCGGCCCTGATGTTCTCCGGCGGCAAGGACTCCATCGTCATGCTTCGCCTCGCGGAAAAGGCATTCTGGCCGGCGCCCATTCCGTTTCCGGTCCTTCACGTGGACACGGGTCTCAACTTCCCGGAGGTCATCGCCTTCCGTAACCGGAGGGTGGCCGAGCTCGGCGTTCAGCTGGTCGTTGCCTCCGTGCCTGACGCCATCGAGCGGGGCATCGTGCAGCCGGAGCCGAACGGGTCTCGGAACCGCATCCAGACCCCGGTCCTCCTCGAGGCGGTGCGGCAGCATCGGTTCACCGCGCTCTTCGGCGGCGCCCGGCGGGACGAGGAGAAGGCGAGGGCCAAGGAGCGGATCTTCAGCTTCCGAGACGAGTTCGGACAGTGGGATCCCAAGAACCAGCGCCCGGAGCTGTGGAACCTGTACAACGGCCGCATCCACCTCGGTGAGTCGATCCGTGTCTTCCCGCTCTCGAACTGGACGGAGCTGGATGTCTGGCAGTACATCGGCGCCGAGGCGCTCGAGATCCCCGAGCTCTACCTGGCGAAGGAGCGGGAGGTCTTCGAGCGCGACGCGATGCTCTACGCGGCCAACGAGTTCTGCCCACCGCGCGATGGAGAGACGGTGGTGGTGGAGCGCGTGCGCTACCGCACGATGGGTGACGCGAACCTGACCGCGGCGGTGCGCTCGGACGCCGACACTGTCGAGCGGATCGTGGCGGAGATCGCGGTCACGCGCCTCACGGAGCGGGGCGCAACACGCGGTGACGATCGCGTGAGCGAAGCCGCC
>DASVEH010000467.1:0-2917 GCA_036380655.1 Candidatus Limnocylindria bacterium
TCGAGCAGCCGACCAACGATCCCGTCATGGTCGCCGCCCTCGGCGCCTGACCACCCCTTCCTGCGATCCTGGCTCGATCGCAGGACCTGCGGGGATCTGACTCGCTTTCCTGTCAGGCATTCCCGTGGCGAGTGCAATCGGCTCGCTCGGAGGCCAAACGCAGTCAGGCATTCACGCGGTGAGTGTTGGGGCCACAATCGGTCGCCGACGGCAACACTTCGCCCACCGTTCACGCTCGAGCGAGACCCACGACGGGCGACAGCGACGACGGAAGCTGCCCCAGCAGTCATGCAATGAATGGATGGCAGGAACCGTCGTGCTCCGACATCCGATGGTGGACCCCTCGACCTCAGGGTCGGTGCCGGGGATCCGCCGCCCCCGGGGTGGACATGGAAAGGCCCCGGCCCGCCGAAGCGGAGCCGGGGCCTTCGCGGAGGGAGCCGCATCTAGCTGGCGCGCGAGCGAACCTCGATGACGCGCCGGGTGAGAGTGAGCGTCGCCACTGCGACGGCGCCGAACCCGAGGAGGACGACCGGGTTCACGCCCGCGGCCGGAGCCATCGCCGTGTCGGACGACTCAGGCGTGGTCGGGAACTCGTCGGCGAACTGGCCGGCGATGGCCGCCGCCAGCGCCGTGCCGGTCATGAACATGTGCTCGTACGCCTCGCGCTCCGAGGCGTAGGCCGCCTCGTAGTCCTCGGCGAAGAACTGGTCGACCTGGCCGGCCAGCTGCGCGACGTGCATCTCGAGCGACGACTGCGCCGCCTCGGTGGGCAGGTTCTCCTCGGTCGCCGTCCCCAGGAAGGCACCGAAGTCCTGCACGTAGCCACCCAGGTCGTCGGCCGCCTGCTGCTTGGCCGCGTCGTCGCCACCGGCCGTCGCGACCGTGTAGTCGACGAAGAAGCCGATGTGGGCCTCCCACTGGGCGTTGAACGCCTGTGCGGCGTCCGCACCGTACACGCTCTCGATGGCAGCGGTCAGGTCGGCGGTGTTCTCGCCGAGGGCACCGGCGGCGGCCTCGAAGTCGTCGGCGCCCGTGAGGCCGTTGCGAGTGGCCTGGACGGCCAGCAGCGCGTGCTCACCGAGCAGCGTCTGCAGCGCGATCTCCAGGTCGACGGCCGGGCTCCACGCCAGGTCGTTGCCGGTGAACGTATCGGGGTTCTGCTGAATGATCGCCAGGCTCAGCGCATCGGCGGTCATGGCCATGTGCGCGTAGGCGTCGCGAGCGATGGAGTAGGCCGAAGTGAAGTCGCCCGCCGCGTACGCGTCGAGCTGCTCCTTCAGCTGGGTGACATGCTCGCCGAGGGCGGCCTTGGCGGCATCGGCCGGCAGGTTGCCACCGGTCGCGTCGGACAGGAACTGGCCGAAGTCCTCGATATAGGTCCCGAGATCGGCGACCGCCTTCTCCTGCGCTGCCTGGTCATCGGTGGCGAGGCCGACGGTGTAGTCGACGAAGAAGCCGATGTGGGCCTCCCACTGGGCCCGAAAGGCCTGCGCGGCGTCGGCGCCGTAGACACTGTCGATGGCGGTGACGAGGTCGTCGGTGTTGCCCTGCAGGGCGCCGGCGGCAGCGACGAACTCCGGATCCTCGAGATCGCCGGCGTCGAGGCCCTGGCGGGTCGCCTCGATGGCGAGCTCGGCATGCTCGCTGAGGAGGCGGGTCAGCGCGACACGCAGGTCGGCGGCCGGAGAGGAGAGCTCGGCGGGCGCGGCCAGGGCGCCGGTCGCGGAGATCGCGATGAGGGCCGCGGCCCCCAGGCTCGCGATGGTGGTACGTAGGGATCTCACGGGGTTCAATCTCCAAAGTGGGTTGATGGTCGTCGTGCGAGGTACGGGCGGCGTCCGTCCCCGCATCACCGCGCCCTCAGGGGTTGACGACGACGACGCCGGTCATGGTCGGGTGGATGTCGCAGAAGTAGGCGAACTCCCCGGGGTCGTCGAAGGTGTGGCTGAACGTCTCACCAGGGCCGATGTCGCCCGAGTCGAAGATGCCGTCCTCGGTGTCATCGGCGCCCGAGGTGACCGTGTGCCCGGTCGAGTCGCGGTTGGTCCAGGTGACCGTGGTGCCCAGGGGGACCTCGATGCGATCGTCGACGAAGACAAAATTCTCCATGGCGACCTCGACCTCCTCGGCCGAGCCATCCATGCCACCCATGTCATGGCTCGCCATCGGGGACGGGCTGGCCGAGGGCATCGCTGGCATCGACGCGGACGACGCCGGCGATTCCGCTGCGGGCGGGGTGGGCGGTGGAGCGCTCGGAGCGTCGTCGGCGGCGGGGGCGCAGGCCGCCAGGAGTCCGACGAGGCCGAGCGCGACGAGTGAGCGGCGCGCGTATCGGTTCATGGAAGCCTTACGCGCCGGCGGGCTCCCTGTACGTGCCGCCTTGCGTAGACTCGTGCGACCGATGTTCTACACGCACGGCTGGGTCCACGTGATCGCCGGCTGCATGTTCTGCGGCAAGACCGACGAGATGCTCCGTCTCCTGCGCCGCTTCTCGATCGCCGGCCGGCGGGTCGTGCTGGTGAAGCCACGCCTCGACACGCGGACCGACCGCGTGACCGTTGTCTCGCGCTCCGGCGCCCAGCACCACGCCATCACCGTCGACGACTCGACGGAGATCGAGGGTGCCATCGGCGACGCCGACATCGTGGCCGTCGAGGAGGCCCAATTCTTCGACGAGCGGCTGCCCGAGGTCGTCGAGCGCCTCGCCGCGCTGGGAAAGCAGGTGGTCGTGACCGGTCTCGATCGCGACTTCCGCGGGGTCCCGTTCGGCACGATGCCGCGGCTGCTGGCCCTCGCCGACCAGGTCACCAAGCTGACCGCCATCTGCATGGTGTGCGGTGAGCCGGCCACCCGGACGCAGCGCCTGATCGACGGCGTCCCGGCTGGCGCCGACTCGCCGCTCATCGTCATCGGC
>DASVEH010000468.1:0-5343 GCA_036380655.1 Candidatus Limnocylindria bacterium
TGGTCGAGGAGCTTGACGACGACGTCGCGAGGCGAGGCGCCGACCTGATACTCGATCGTCTCGGGCGGGATGTAGCCCTCGAGCGATCGGCCGGCCGGGAGGTCGTTGAGGAAGTCGTACTGGTTGAGCAGGTCGGCAGGCGGGGCCTGGAGCAAGGACGCGAACTCCTCGAGGTTCATCGTCATCGGGCTCTCGCCGAAGGCTGCGACCACCTCCTCGAGACGCAGGCCCTCCCGGATCGTCACGCTGGTGAGCTCTCCGATCGGCTCTCCACGCAGCGTCGCCACGATCTCCGACGGGCGCATGTTCGGGAACAGGTCATACGTCCCGAAGGCCAACGTGCCCTCGCGGCCGGCGGTGATGACGGCGTGCTGGAAGGCGATCTGGCTGCCGATGAGCCCCTCGTCGAACAGGAGCTGGCCGATCGAGGTGTCGGTGGCGCCCTGCTCGACGGTGACCGTCACGCGTCGCTGCTCGTCGCTGGCGGGAGTGTCCTCCAGCACCTCGGGCCGGTACCACGCCACGAAGTCCTCCACCACGCCGTGCTCGATGGCTCCGGGGTTGTCCTCAACCCAGGCCATCACCCGCGGCGCGAAGAAGACGTTGAAGCCGAGCAGGATGAGCACGCCGAGGAGCGCGATCGAACCCGCGATCCAGACGACCAGGAGCAGCGGCTGAATGCGACGGCGACGGCGCATCGGTCCTTCGCGCTGTTCGCGCAGCTGGCGAATGCGCGCGTTGCGGCGCTCTTCGTACTCGCCCATCGGCGCCGGGCGTCGGCTCATACAGTCTCCTCAGGAGCGCCCGCCGAGCGACGGGCGTCCAGATATTGTTGCAGGATCAGGCGGGCCGCCGTCGAGTCCAGCTCCCCGCTCGCGCGCGCCGGGCGCCTCCCGGCCTCCCGCAGCAGCTCCCCCGCCTCCCACGAGCTGAGCCGCTCGTCCTCGTGCGCGACCCGCATGCCGAGGGCGATCAACCGCTCCCCGAAGTCACGAGCCGAGGCCGCCTGAGGCCCCTCCGTGCCGTCCATGTTGAGCGGGAGCCCGATGACCACCAGGTCGGCCCCCTCGACGAGAACCAGCGCCTCGACGGCGGCGAGGTCGGCGGCGAGGTTGCGGCGCGGGATTGCGGCACGCGCGAAGGCCATGCCCGTCTCCGTCTCCCCCACCGCGACGCCGATGCGCCGGCTGCCGTGATCGAGGCCGATGAGCCTGCTCATGGCGCCGCCGACCCGTCCGAATCGCTGGCCGATGCCCCCGGGAGCCTGTCGGGCTCGCCGGCAATGGCCACGTCGATGCGCCACTCGAGCCCCGGCACCTCGCCCACCCAACCGGGCCACAGATCGACCGTGGCGTTCCCGATGTCGGCGAGAGCCGCGATCGCATCCGCTTCGCTCCGGCCCTGGACCCGCTCCATGACCTCGCTGCGGTCGATGATCGGCGTGGACGCGCCGCGCACGCCCACCGAGATCACGAGCGTGTCGCCCTCACGGCGCGTCTCGCCGAGCTCGACCTCGATCGTGCCGGGCAGCAGCTCGTGGCCATCGGGCACCGCGCTCGCATCGGTCGCAAAGCGCTCCCGGGCAAGGTCGATCACCTCCTCGCGCTCCACGAAGAGCCGCTCGTATGCGAGGGTCCCGCTGACCTCGGCCGTCTCCTCGTCGCGGGCGCCTGCCAGCCCGTCGAGGCCATCGATGGTCGCCTCCGCCCGTTCGGCCGGATCGGCGAAGATGGCGGTCTCGGTCCCGGCCAGCTCCTCGGCAACTGCCTCGTCGAGCGACTCGAGCAGGGCGGCCCGCGCGGCGGAGACATCGTCCTCGGTGAACTCGGGCCCGGTCGTGTCCACGCCGCCGGCCGTCGCCGCGGGGTTCACCACCCGCCGGCGATCGTTGTTCGCGAACCCTCGCAGGCGCACGTCGACGTCCTGAGACAGAACCTGGTCGATTGCCTCTGCCGGAACGTTGGCTGCTGGTCCCACGGCCGCCGCGACCACCTCGACAGCTCCTTCACCCGCCTGCACCGTCCCTTCCGGCGTCAGGGAACCAGCCGTGACGAGGACCGCAGCCGTCGTCTCGAATGCCTGGTCGCCGGCAGCGACGAGCGTCCCAGCTGGAACGTCCACGTCGACCACGTTCCAATTGAGGAAGACCACCGTCCCCGTCGCGGCCGCCTGGATGGGGTACGTGCCGGTGGCGGTGACGGTCGCCTCGGCCGAGGCAGTCCCCGCGATGCGCTCGGGATCCTCGATGCGGATGTCGTACGGCACGAGGGGGATCGGCTCACTGCGCGGGACGATCCTGACCGTGGCGGCCGGCAGGATCACGGCCCCGATCACCCCTACGCCGACGAGGAGGGCTGCCAGCCCGCCGAGGAGCAGGGCCAGCGGCAACGCACGACGCGCACGGCGCGCGCTGGTGGGCGCCGGGCGAGATTGCGGGGCCGGGCGCGGAACGACGGCCACGGGCCGGGTCTCGGCATCCGCATCGGTCCATGCGGGCGTCGCGACGGTGTCGTCCGATGGCGTGCCACGCACGACGTGGATGGCGGCACCCTTCGATCCGGGCTCGATGGGCGTCGCGCCAACGGCGTTGCGGGCATCCTCGACCGAGCCGTAGGCGTCGAGGCCGGCCTCGACCGCCAGCGACCGGGTCAGCGCGTCGCCGACGACGGAGAGGCCGCGATCTGCCTCCTCGCCCACCCGGGCAAGGAGCCGGAGCGCGACCACGCTCGAGGTCGCCCGCGAGCGGCCGGGGGCCACGAGCACGACGCGAGGCGCGTCCGTGGCGCGGATGCGGCGGACGACCGAGGTGACCTCGTCGTCGGTCTCGAGGTAGATGAGTGCCGTTTCGTCGGTCACAGGGCCATCTCGCGGACCGCGCCACGCATGGCGCGATCCACCGCCGACGCGCCCGCGTCGATGATGATGGCCTGGTGCGCCAGTGCCATCGGCGTCACGTCCTGTCGGGTGCCGAGCGAGCCCGTCGCGTCGCGCAGGCCGATCACCTCGCCGGGCGCCAGGGCACGGACCTTCGGGCGTCGGGCGAAGGGGAGCCGGCCCCACCAGCCATCCTCGTCGAGGACGGCCCGAACCTGCGGCAGGTCGGCGCCGCCGCCGCACAGAAGGATGCGACCGGGCAGCAGCTCGCCGCCGGAGAGGTCACCGATCATGAGCTCGATCCCGGAACGCCAGGTCCGCGCGTCCTCCAGGAGGGCATCGGCCACGTCCGCGCGGTCGTCGGTGGCGGCAGCCAGCTTGGCCGCCTCCGCCTCGGCGAACGAGAGGCCGAGCCGTTCGGCGAGCCCCTTGGTGAAGGCCCGGCCACCGAGCGCAAGCATCTTGGTGCCGGCGATGCCGCCGCCGCGGACGAGCGCCACGTCGGTCGTGCCGCCGCCGATGTCGACGAAGACGGCTCCGGCGTCGCCGAGCTCGCCCGGGTCGAGGCAGGTGGCGACCGCGTACGGCTCGGCGATGACGCCGAGCAGCTGGAGCTCGAGGGCGTTCGCGACCGACTGCAGGGCACCAAGGTGGACCATCGGCGCGAAGGCATTGAACAGGTGGAGCTCGACCTGGGCCCCGGTGAAGCCGATCGGGTTGCTCACCGGGTAGCCGTCGATCGACATCTCGACGATCGCGGCGTGCACGAGACGGACGTCCAGGCGATCCATGCCCGACTCCCAGCGGATTCGCTCCTCCGCCTCGCGCAGGGCGCTCTCCTGCGCGTGCGTCACGATCCGCTCCAGCTCCGGCTCGCCGAGCGGGGCACGCGGGTCATCGCGGCGCCTCGTCAGGGTGCTCGTGGAGCCCTTGACCAGCTCGCCGGCGATGCCGATCACGACCGCCGAGGGCCGGCGGCCGGCAGCGGCGCAGGCCGCGTCCATCGCGGTTCGACAGTTCGCCACCACCGCGTCGATGTCGCTCACCGTACCGGACTGCATGTGGGCCAGGCCCTGGCGCTGCCGGCCGCTCCCACGCACGACGCCAACGAGCCGGCCATCGGGTTCCTGCTCGACGGTGACCACCAGCGCCTTGGCGAACTCGGTGCCGATGTCGAGGGCCGCGATCGCCGGTCTGGCCCCCGAGCGCCGGGCGCTCCGAACGAGGTCCGCGGCGCGACCCCAGAGCTGCTGGACTCTCACAGTGGTCGTGTCAGGCCGCCTCGATCCGCTGGAGCGCCTCGAGCGAGAGGCGCGCCGCCTCACGCAACGCCTCGTCGAGCCGGGACGCATCGCGGCCTCCGGCCTGCGCGAGCTCGGCACGGCCGCCCCCGCCACCCCCGATGAGCGGGGCCGCCTGGCGCACGACGGCGCCGGCGTCGAAGCCCTCGGCCGCGAGGTCCCGGCTTGCCGCGACCAGGAGCGTAGGCTTGCCGTCCGCCGAGCCGGCGGTGACGAGGACGAAACGCCCGGTCATGCCGCGCAGGTCATCGGCCAGCCCGCGGAGCGCGTCGGCGCTCGCGTCCGGGTACGAGGCCACCACGACCTTCGCGTTCCCCGCCTCCTGCGCACCATGCAGCGCGGCGGCCGCATCCAGCCGCGCCACCGACGCGCGGGGCGCCTTCGCCGCTTTCTCGGCCTCGCGTAGGCGCGCCAGGAGCGCCTCGACGCGCTGCGGGACGCTCTCCTCGCGCTCGCCGAGGAGCTGCGCGGTGGAACGAAGTGCCTCGAGACGCTCGCTGACGAGCTCGGCGGCCGCCTCGCCGGTCACCGCCTCGATCCGTCGCAGCCCGGCGCCGATGCTCGACTCCCCGGTGATGACGAGCTGGCCGATCTGGCCCGTCGCCGCCACGTGCGTCCCGCCGCACAGCTCCTTGCTGTAGCCGTCGACCTGGACGACGCGCACCGACTCGGGCAGGTACTTCTCGCCGAAGAACATGTCCGCGCCGAGCGCCTGGGCGTCCTCCATCCGCATCCACTCCGGGTGAACGGGGGCGTTTCGCCGGATCTGGGCGTTCACGAGTCGCTCGACCTCGCGAAGCGACTCGCGCGGCGTGGCGGACTGGGCCGGGAAGTCGAAGAGCAGCGCCTCGGGCCCGACCCACGAGCCCGCCTGCTTGGCCTGGTCCCCGAGCACGTCGCGCAGGGCCCGATGCAGCAGGTGCGTGCCGGTGTGGTTGCGCGCCGCGCCCCAGCGCCGCGCCTCATCGACCTCGGCTCTCACTGGATCCCCCACCTCCAGGGTGCCGCTCAGCTCCCCGAGGTGCGCGATCGCGTCCCCGCTTCGCTGCGTGTCGTCGACGCGCAGGCGGCCACTCGCACCGATGAGCTCCCCGCGGTCGCCGACCTGGCCCCCACCCTCCGCGTAGAACGGCGTGCGGTCCAGCACGACCGCCGCGGGCTCGCCGGG
>DASVEH010000469.1:0-4031 GCA_036380655.1 Candidatus Limnocylindria bacterium
GTGGCGCCGAACGCCCGCGGCATCACCGGCGCGTTCGGCGGATTCGGCGGGCAGGCGAACGCATCGGCTCTCATCGGCCAGTCCATCTTCACGCTGCTCTCCATCTTCCAGCTCATCCTGGTCTGCTTTATCGCCCCCGCCTTCACGGCCGGCCAGATCAGCCTGGAGCGCGAGAAGCAGACGCTGGACCTGCTCATCAGCACGCCGATGCGCCCCGCCGCCATCGTCATCGGCAAGCTCGTCGCTGCCCTCGCCTTCGTGGTCCTCATGATCGTGGCGGCCATCCCGATCACGGCCATCGTGCTCATGTACGGCGGCGCCTCCGTCGAGGACATCGTGCGCCAGCAGCTCGTGCTGCTCGTCACCGCGCTCTTCCTCGGCGCGATCGGCCTCTTCTTCTCGGCGCTCCTCAAGCGCACCCAGGCTGCGACGGTGCTCACCTACATCACCGTCCTGGCCCTCACGCTCGGCACGACCATGCTCTTCATCTTCTGGACCGTTGTCGCCAACCAGACCGACAACGGCTTCGGTGCCGGGCCGCAGAAGCGGGCGCCGGAGCAGATCATGTACGTCAATCCCGGCATCGCCATGCTCGACGTCGTCGCCAACACGGAACCCGGCGGCTCCGGCGGAATCAGCGGCATGCTCTCGCAGCTGCGCGGCAACGCTCCGAACTTCGACGCCGGTGTGGAATGCGTCGGAGACGTCTGCCGGCCGGTCGACCAGTTCGGCAACCCGCTCGAGGATGCGTTCGAGACCGGCTCGGGGTACTGGTGGCCGCGCGTCTCCCTCACCTTCGTCGCCATCGCGGCACTGCTGACGCTGGCCGCGACGCGGCTCGTGGTCCCGCCGGGCATGCGCTGGGCATTCAAGCGCCCGGGCGCGCGAAGGGGACCGGCGGCGGGCACGGTCGATGAAACCGGTGAGGGAACCCCCGTGATCCAGGAGCTCCAGGAGGAGCCGGACCGATGACCGACCGACTGGTCGCGGACGCCGTCACCGAACGACTCGGGGCCGATACGCTCGCGCGCCTGCGCGGACTGCGGCGCAGGCTCTGGTGGCGGCGGGCCGTGCGATCGGGGCTGCTCATCCTGGCCGGCGCGATCCTCGCCGTGGCCGGCGTTCAGCTGCTGGCCCGCGCCCTCCCGCTCGAGGCGGCGCCCCTGCTCCAGGCCGGGATCGGCGGCCTGGCGGTCGTGGGCTGGCTGGTCGACGCCGCACGCCGGCGCCCGACGCTGGTCGAGGCGGCACGTCGCGCGGACGAGGAGCTCGGCATGCGCCAGCGCCTCGGGACCGCGCTCGAGCTGGCGAGCCACCAGACGGGTGATCCGCTCGAGGCGCGGCAGCTGGCCGACGCCCGCGCCCGCCTGAACGAGGTCGATCTGCGCCACGCCTTCCGGCCGCGCCTGACGCGCCGCCCGCTGATTGTGGCGGGCGCAGGGCTCGCCATGACCCTGCTCCTGGTCGCCTGGCCCAACCCACAGGACGCGCTGCTCGAGCAGCGGCGCGCGGCTCGCGAGGCGGCCGAGCGCGTCGCCGAGCGCGTCGAAGAGGTGGCCGAGGAGGTCGGCGAGGAGAACGTCGACAACCCTGACCCACGCCGCGAGGAGCTCGAGCGGGAGCTCCGTGAGCTGGCGCGGCAGCTGCGGGAGCAGGGCGAGGATCGCGAGGCGACCCTGGCGCGGATCGGATCGGTCCAGGAGCAGCTGTCGAAGATGACCGATCCGCAGGCGGCCGAGCAGGACGCCGCCCTCACCCAGCTCGCCCGCGCAGCCTCGCAGGCGGCGACCGGCGAGGAGGAGGCGAACCCCGACGGCGATCCCGAGGAGGCGGCCCGCGACCTCGAGGAGCTGGCGGAACGGACGGACGAGCTCACGCCGGAGGAGGCGGCCGCACGCGCCGATGAGTTGCGCCAGGCGGCCCAGGCCGGCGCCGCCTCGCAACCGGCCGCCGCCCGGGCCCTGGCCGAGGCCGCGGACGCGCTCGACGCGGCGGCGCGCTCGGGCAGCGAGCAGGACCGCCAGGCCGCTGCGGAGGCCCTCGAGCGCGCCGCGGAGGCTTTCCGCCAGGCCGAGCGAGATCGCCAGGTGCAGCGGGACGTGTCGCGCGCGCAGTCGGCCCTGCAGGAAGGCGCCCGCCAGGTGGCGCGCGCCGGACAGCCCACCGGATCATCCACCGGCCAGCCCGGCGCGTCGGGTCAGCCGGCGGGATCCGGTCAGCCGGCGGGATCCGGCCAGCCGGCGGGATCCGGCCAGCCGGCGGCTTCCGGACAGCCGGGCAACCAGCCCGGCAACCAGCCGGGGAATCAGCCGGGCAACCAGCCGGGAGCGGGCAACCAGCCGGGAGCGGGCAATCAGCCGGGAGCCGGAGGCGGAACCAACGTCCGCCGAATCCCGGGCGGCGGCCTGCGCACCGGCGGCTTCGACGGCCCCACCACGGGCAACCAGGGCTCCGAAACCGACGAGGAAGGCAGCGTGCTCTCCGACTTCGACCGCTTCGGCCGGCCCGGTGACCCGGACTTCATCGCCGGCAGCGGGGGCAACGGCGGGACCGATCAGACGGGCAGCGGCTCGGGCGTCGGCTTCGACAACGACAGCGTCGTGCCCTACTCGTCGGTCTTCGATCTCTTCAACGACTACGCGCAGTCCGCGCTCGACCGGCAGCAGGTGCCGATCACGCTGAAGGACTTCGTCCGCGACTACTTCTCCCGCCTCGAACCCACGGAGTGAGCGATCCAGCCATGACCGAGCCGATCCCGACCACCACCGCCCCGAGCGGCGAGGACCTCACCCCCGAGCAGTTCGCCGAGGTGGCGACCGCCATCGAGGGCCAGGTGGGGCAGTTCATCGTCGGCCAGCAGCAGCTGGTGCGTCAGACGCTCATCAGCCTGATCGCCGGCTCGCACGCGCTGCTCGAGGGCGTCCCCGGGCTCGGCAAGACGATGCTGGTGCGCACCATGGCCGAGGCACTCGACCTGGGCTTCAGCCGCATCCAGTTCACGCCCGACCTGATGCCGGCCGACATCGTCGGCACCAACATCATCGTCGAGGAGGGCGGCGAGCGGCGCTTCCGCTTCCAGCAGGGACCGATCTTCTCCAACCTCGTCCTGGCCGATGAGATCAACCGCGCGACGCCGAAGACGCAGTCGGCACTGCTGGAGGCGATGCAGGAGCATCGGGTGACGGTCGCCAAGCAGCAGTACACCCTCTCCGAGCCGTTCTTCGTCCTGGCCACCCAGAACCCCCTCGAGATGGAGGGCACCTATCCCCTGCCCGAAGCGCAGCTCGATCGGTTCTTCTTCAAGATCGACGTTCCGTTCCCGTCCGAGCAGGACCTGATCGCCATCATGGAGCGCACCACCGGCGTCGAGACGCCCGTGGTGGGCAAGGCGGCGACCGGCGCCGACGTGCTGGCCATGCAGCGTCTCGCGCGCGACGTGCCGATCGCCTCGCACGTGATGGCCTACGCGATCCGCATCCTGCGGGCGACCCATCCCGAGACGGAACGCGTCCCCGAGATCGTCCAGACCTACGTTCGCTACGGCGCCTCACCGCGCGGAGCGCAGGCGATCGTGCTGGGCGCCAAGATCCACGCACTCCTGGACGGGCGCTTCAACGTCTCCTATGCGGATGTCCAGGCCATCGCGCCACCCGCGCTGCGGCATCGGGTCATCCTCAACTTCGAGGGCGAGGCCGAGGGCATCAGCACCGACTCGGTCGTGCGCGCCATCATCGCCGAGACGCCCACCGAACCAGCCGAGTAGGCCGTGCCGGCCGCTGGCGTCTCGATGCACCGCCGCCCACCCGGCGCGCCCGGAGTGACGGGCTGCTCGGCTCCCATACGTGCGGTCGTGGGCCACGAGTCCACGAGTCCACGCCGAGGGGCTGACGGCAGCCGACCCCGACGCTCGAGGCGGCCCGAGCAGTACCGATGACGACCGCCGAGCGCGCCCCGTTCTTCGACGAGACCTTCCTGCGCCGGCTGGAGCAGCTGGAGCTCGCCTCGCGCCGGATGACCGCCGGGCGCATGAA
>DASVEH010000470.1:0-5494 GCA_036380655.1 Candidatus Limnocylindria bacterium
TCACCTCGTTGACGGCGATGACGTCCTTCTTCTTCCGGCCGACCACGAACCTCTTCGTGGCACGCTCGATCAGCAGCGCAGGCTGCTCGCCAGCGGGGGGAGGACCGACGCGGCGCAACGGCTCACGAGCCGGCGTCGGCATCGGTCCCCCTCTCCTCTGTTCGTTCATGACCTCGATCATCGTCGTGTTCCCGTAGCGGTCGTCGTGTGGGCCCGAAACATGGGGAGAGCCGCGGCCCGTTGCTCTCGGTCCGCGGCTCTGTGGGTGCCCGTTGGGGCATCAAAAAACCGTGGCCCTGATCCGGCCCACGGCTCGTGGTGTCTGCGTCGGCGGCCTTGCCGCCTGGCTTCTACCTCGACCAGGGCACAGATCTCCCGTCGACTCCACTGCCGATAGGCGCGAGTCGCGGCGCGTTGAAGGCGCAGATGCGGAGATGCATTGCCGTCAGATCGCTCCTCTGTGCTGGTTGGTTGATCGCCGGGACCGCGGGGCAGCGTCGGCTGCGGTCCGTGGTGCCGGCGGAGTCTACGACTGCCGCTTGCTCGCTGTCAAGACCGGGCGCAATCGGCGTCCTCCGTTCGCCTCAGTCCCGGGTTCCTCGCAGCGCCGAGAGCCGCGTCGCCAGCGGCCAACCCCAGGCGCGGCCCCGCAGCGACCAGGCGACGGCCGCCATGGCCACCAGCGCGCCGGCGACGAGCTTGAGCCCCGAGGCGCTCACCAGGTCGCCGCGATCGCCCTGCGGCGGATCGGGGAACTGGAAGCCGTAGTTCCACGGCGGCAGCGTCCGCGCCGCGTTGATGTACCAGTCCGGCATCGGCAGGGCCGCGCCGAGCGGGTATATGAGCACGGCGGCCACGACCACCAGCGCCAGATAGCCGATCGCCAGCTCTCGCCACGCCGGGCGCCGCAGCAGCTCGTCGACCACGTAGGCGACGGCGATCATCGCGAAGATGACGGCCGTCAGGTAGTGGTACGCGAACGTGGCGCGCTCGATCCGCGTCCAGGGTGCGAACTGGAAGGCGAACGCGGCCACGATGAGCACGAGGGCGGGTGAGCGCCGCTTCCAGGCCAGCGCGGCGCAGGCAACGAGAGCCGGCACGCCTGCCCAGAAGAGGAGCGGGTTGCCGCCGTTGTAGATGACCGCGATCTGCTCCCCGTCGTAGGAGCCGTTGAAGAACCACGTCGGCTTCAGGCCGAGCGGCCAGCTCCACCACGGCGACGAGCTGGCGTGGCCCGCCTGAAGCCCGAAGTGATAGCCGAACATCTGCGAGTGGAGCGACTCGAGGGACCATCCGTAGCCGGGCCCTGAGTCAGGCCCGGCGAAGGCGTGCCCGAGCTGCAGGTACGGGACGTAGCTCAGCGCATAGACGGTGAGGGGGATCACGAGCAGGCAGGCCCCGATCCACGACCAGGCGAAGCCGCCCATCTCTCCCGGCTGCTGCCAGCGCGCGTCGGAGCGCGGGTCGCGGAGGGAGAGCCACGCCCGCCAGGCAAGCAGGACGGCCGCGATCCCGAGCATGAGCCACGCCGGCCAGCCGGCCTGTGCCCCCCGCGCCAGGACGCCGAAGAGGGCCTCGACCGCGCCGTTCGGGGCATTCCCCTCGACCTGCCCGTACCCGATGGCGAAGGCCAGTCCGATCGCGCCGATCACCACGCCGGTCGCCGGCAGGGCGAGCATCGCGGTCTGCGCGTCGAGCCGGATCGGGCGGGCGTGGACGATGGCCAGGGCGATCGCCAGCGCCAGCAGCATCGTCACCAGGAAGGGCCACGGCGCGCCGATGCCGCCGACCACGACGGCGAACGCCACGAGCCCCACGAGCGCCAGCCGGCCAAGGCTCGAGCGCGCCAGCACCAGGATCCAGATGCCGGCCAGCGCGTAGAAGCCGACCCACTTGGTGGCGGCCGCGAGGCCGATGAGGACGCCGACGAGCGGCAGCACCCACCAGGCGCTGCGCGCCCATCGGCCCGACCAGATCTGCCAGAAGGCCAGGTAGGCGGCAACGATGAAGACGGCGACGAAGATGTCGTTCATGGCGATGCGGCTCATCACGTAGCTCATGCCGTCGATCGCCACGAAGCCGGCCGCCAGCAGCGCGATCCGGCGCCGGCCGAACATGGTGGCGGCCAGCAGGTACACGAGCGCCACCAGCAGGGCGCCGAAGACGACGCCGGCGAGTCGCCAGGCGAAGGCGTTGCTCCCCGCGTCGAGACGCACGAGCCGTGCGTCGCCGGTGGCCACGATCAGGCGGCCATGGTCGTCCGCCTGGCTGTCGCTGCTGACGTCGAAACCCATCCCCAGGGCCGGCGCCTCGAGCGCGGTCTCGTCGAAGGCCGACAGGCCGGCGCTGGTGTCGTTGCGGTCGTCGATGTGCGGCTCGACCGTCCACACCACCGGCTCGCCGCCGTCGGTCGTGCCCGCCACGTAGACGAGGTTGGCGATCGGCTGATAGGCGATCAGCGACGCGGCTCCGGGGAGCGGGACGGTGTCGTTGAGGGTCTGCCGGTCTGCGTCGATGGAGGCGATGCCGCCGGAGGTGATCGGATGCTCGTCGTTGGCGGCGAGCGTGCCGGTGATCGCGAACAGCTGCTGGTCCTCGCCGCTGCCGCGCTGCGCCAGCGGGCCGATGAGCGGGGCTTCGAGCTCGAGGATCCCCTTCTCCTCGCCGCCGTCGTCGAGGACGGGGGTCAGGGTCGCGGCGTCGAGGAAGACGACGGCGTTGCGTGCCGTGTCGGTCGCGGCCACGAAGCCCGCGTCGTCCCCGGTTGGCGGCACCCACGCCACGTCACCGAACGTGCCGGCGCCCGACGCCTTGACCGCGTCGGTGGCGCGGTCCACCAGGGCGACACCGTCGGGGCCGCGGAGGAGGATGACGTCGGCGTCGCGGGGCACGCTGACGCGGCTGATGGCCGCGAGGTCGGATTCGATCGGAGGCCCGGCGGGCGGGGCGCGTCCGTCGGGAGATGCCAGCAGGCCGGCGAGCTCGTACGTCTCGACCGCTCCGACGTCGGCCCGGCCGACCAGCAGCCGCGGCGCATCCGCGTCATAGGCGAGGGCGGCGACGGGACCCTCCGCCTCCCAGCGCGCCAGCTCCTCGCCGGTGCCCGCATCGGTGGCGACGATCACGGACGACCCCGCGCCGGCGCTGAAGACCACCGATCGATCGTGGTCCGCCGACGAGCGGGCAGGCGCCACCGCGATCGAGGTCGCCGGCGCCTCCAGGTCGCTGCTGCCGACGACCTTGTTCGGATCGGCGACGAAAATGCCGGCGGCGATGAGGTACTTGGCGAGCATCGGATGCGTCCACTCGTAGACGTCGCGATCCCAGTCGTTCTGCCAGTTGCTCAGCCACTCGGCCGCCGAGCGCGCGTGGTAGACCTCGTCGAAGTGGTGGCCGCGCGGCACGTCGAGCCGCCAGAGCCGGAAGACGAGCGCGAAGGCGACGAGGCCGATGAGGAGCAGCGCATCGCGCCGATCCAGCCGGCGCATCGGCTCACCGAGGTACGCGTCGGCCGGGTTCGGCTGAAGCCAGCGAAGGGCGGCCAGGGCGGGTGACGCAGGCTCTTCGTCCACCGGTCCGGCCCATTCCTCCGCCCTCGGCGCGCGATCGACGCCGGTTCGTTGCGCCTCGAACGCCTCGGACGTGTCGGGGTGCGGCTGCCGGATCGCCGAGATGGCGCGCCACGCCAGCCATGCCAGGGTCACCACGCCCGCCAGGACGAGGAGCCAGATGCCCCAGTCGGTGAGCAGGGTGCCGGTCAGGAAGGGGTCCTGGGGCATCGGCAGGCCATCGACGCCGGGGTTGACGATCGTGCCCGTCCACGACCAGTCCTCGGTGTAGACCCAGTAGACGTTGGCGAAGAAGACCAGGCTCAGCACCCCGTAAGCCCACGGCCAGGCGCGACCCGACAGGACGAGCGGCGCGGCCAGGGCCAGCGCGGGGAACAGGTAGCGCTCGTGCACGCGGGTCGGGAGCACGAAGAAGGCGACGGCGATCAGGAGCGAGGCCAGCAGGATGCCGGTCAGGTCGTCGCGGCGGGCGACCACCACCAGGGCCAGCAGCGCGGCACAGACGAACAGGAGCGTTCCGACCTGCTGCCAGCTCAGGGCGAGCGACCCGAGTACGAGGCCGATGGCGCCGTCGTCGCCACGCTGGAACGTGTCGCCCAGGCCGCTCCACGGGTTGCGCCACATGCTGAACGCGTTGACGGTCAGCCCGTCGTAGGTGGTGGCGGCCTCCGCGAACTTCCCGATGAGCGAGCTGTTCGGATCCGCCGATGGCAGGATGCCGAGCAGCCCTCGCGGATCCCCGCCCGCCAGCGGCGCGTAGAGAGTCATCCCGAACGGCAGCATCAGGGCCGCCAGCGTGACGACGCCGACGGCGACCGAGGTCAGCACGCGCAGCCAGTCGCGCTGTCCATCGTGGTCGGGGTCGGACGAGCGGCCGAGGAGGTGGCGTCGAAGCCCGACGACGGCCACGATCGGCACGAGGAACGCGAACTGGAACTTCACCAGCAGCGCCAGGACGGCGCCGAACGCCGCCACCTCGGTCCAGCCCCGCGCGAGGGCGTAGATGGTGGCGAGCAGGATGAGCGTTCCGACCGAGTCGATCTGGCCCCACACCGCCGAGTCGAAGATGGTCCCCGGGTTGAAGAGGTAGATCGTGGCGGCCACGATGCCGAGCGTCTCGGGGCGGACGGCGAAGCGCGTCCGGTCGACGAGCTCGCCGCCCCAGCGCCGGCAGATGACGAAGAGGAGCCACGCGACGCCGGCGTCGGCCAGCATGCCCGGCAGCTTGACGAGGCTTCGTGTGGCGTCCCCGCCGACGATCGGCGCGAGGGCATTGCCGACCGATCCCAGGAACCAGAGCACGTACATGTAGCCGGGCGGGTAGTCGCTGAAGTAGCCTGCCTCGTAGAATTCGCCTGGCCCGATGCTTGCTAGCCGCATGGCCCAGGCGGTGTAGGCGCCGATGTCGTTCGAGAGGCCGCTCTGCGGCAGGAAGACACCGGCGATGAAGAAGCGCAGGGCAAGGCCGAGGACGAGGATCGTCGTGAGGATCGTGCCGGCGTCGAGCCGCCGAATCAGGTCGAGCACCCCCACGCCCCGTCGGCCGACGGGGCCACGGGCCATCAGGTGCGGCGCCCTCGTTGAGTGCGCCGAATCGTCATACGCGCCAAGGTGGCGGTGAGTATACATCGAGGTTCGGACGGTCCCCGACGGGGAGCGGTTTCATCGGCGCCGGGCGGCCCGCTGAGACGGTGGGTCCCCTACAGCGACAACGCGGTCGTCTTCGCGGCCGCGTTCGTCGTGTTGCTCGCGTTCGGGATCTACCTGCGCACCATGATGCCGTCCACCGGCTTCTGGGACACCGGCGAGGCCCAGACGGTGCCCCCGACGCTCTCGATCTTCCATCCCACCGGCTTCCCGGTGTACGCCATGCTCGGCTGGCTCTGGAGCCAGCTGCCGATCGGCGAGGTCGCCTGGCGCATGAA
>DASVEH010000471.1:0-8646 GCA_036380655.1 Candidatus Limnocylindria bacterium
CGGCACGCGACGGTGACCCGGCGTCGTGTCGATGGACAGATCGAGATCGTGCGGGCCGAGGGTCTGGTGACGGCGGCCTTTCGGCATCGGACGAGTCGGGCGGGTGATCCACAGGTCCACACCCACTGCCTGGCCGCCAACGTCGTTGAGCGCATCGACGGTGGCTGGGGAGCGCTCCACTCCCCGCCGCTCTACCGCCATGCGCGCACGGCCGGGTTCGTCTACCAGGCCGTGCTCCGGGGGGAGCTGACGAGCCGGCTGGCGGTCGAGTGGGGCGAGGTGACCAACGGGCACGCCGAGATCGGCGGCATCGACGGCCGCCTCCTCCGCCAGTTCTCCAAGCGGCGAGCCGAGATCGAGGCTGTGCTGAGCGCCCGTGGTGCGGACTCCCCCTCAGCCGCGCAGACCGCCGCTCTGGCCAGCCGGCGGGCCAAGGACCATGACGTGGACCCCGAGACGCTCACCGAGCGGTGGGCCGCTGAGGCCGCGACGCTCGACTCTGACGTGGCGGCAGTGTGGGTGGCCCTGGGTCGGAGGCGGCCTGTGGTGCGCCCTCCCGACCTCGATGCTGTGGTCGACGAGCTCACCGGTCCCCACGGTCTTACCTCGGAACAGGCCGCCTTCGACCGGCGCGACGTCGTCCGAGGATGGTGCGAGGGACTCCCTGCTGGTGTGCCCCTCGACCTTGAGACCATCGAGGAGCTCGTGGAGGGACTCCTCGAAGACCAGCGGGTGGTGCAGGTGGTCGACGAGGAGGGCACCTTGGCCGCCTCGCAGCTGGTCGACCGTCCCGACGGTTCGGCCACGACGTCGGTGTACGCGCAGCGGCGGTGGTCGACCGTAGAGATGCTGGCCATCGAGGGGCAACTGCTCGATCGAGCGGCGAACAGCGGGCGCATCGGCGTGGCGACGGTCGATGCCGATGTCATCGACACTGTGACCGCGTCGGCTGGGCTTACCGCCGAGCAGGCCGCGATGGTCCGTGAGCTGTGCTCCGCGGGTAACGGGATCGACGTCGTGGTCGGCCGGGCGGGAACGGGCAAGACCTATGCCCTGGCCGCCGCTAGCCAGGCGTGGCGACTCGCCGGGCATCGACCCATGGGCATCGCCATCGCGGCGAGGGCCGCGGCCGAGTTGGAGACCGGCGCCGGCTTGCCGTCGAGCACCATCGCTCAGTTCCTCATCGACTGCGACTCGGGAGCGACCCTCGACCCGCGTTCCGTCGTCGTCGTCGACGAGGCCGGCATGGTGGACACCCGGCGCCTCGCTCGCGTCGCGGCGCACGTTCACGCCGCTGGGGCCAAGCTGGTCCTTGTTGGCGACCACCACCAGCTTCCAGCGGTCGAGGCCGGCGGCGCGTTCGCCGCACTGGTGCACCGGCTGCAACCCGTCGAGTTGCACGAGAACCGGCGCCAGACAGACGCCTGGGAGCGGACTGCTCTCGACGACTTACGAGAGGGACGCGGCGGCTTCCGGGGGATGCTCAGCGTCATCGACCGCTACGACGGTCACGGCCGACTACATGTGGGAGCCACGCCCGCAGACGTGCGCATGGCCATGGTGGACGACTGGTACCGCGCCCGGATGGAGGGCCAGGAACCGATCATGCTGGCACTGAGGCGGCGGGACGTCGCGGAGCTCAACGGCCGGGCCCGGGCGCTGCTCCTCGCCGACGGAACCATCGACCGCAGAGGTGTGACGGCCGGGGACCGGACCTTCGCGGCCGGGGACCGCGTGGTGTGCCTCCACAACGACCGACGCCTCGGCGTCCACAACGCCCTGTTCGCAACGGTGGCCACCGCGGCGCCGGATCGTCTCGTCCTCACGAGCGAGGCCGACGGGCGCCACATCGACCTGCCGATCGGTTACGCCGCGGACGGACACCTCGACCACGCCTGGGCTACGACCATCCACAAGGCGCAGGGCGCGACCTACGACCATGCTCTGCTCCTCGGCGACGATCGCCTCTACCGGCAGGCGGGGTACACGGGTCTGTCACGAGGTCGGTCGAACGACATCTACCTCGTCACCGACGACGATCTCGACGTCGATGTGGAACGACATGGCTGCACCGACGAAGACGACCCCGAGGAGCGCTTCGCACGTGCCCTCAACCGTGACGGCAGCAAGCGCTTGGCCAGCGAGGAGGTCACAAGTCGCCGGCCCGGGCCCGCCTCGTCGCTGACCGCTCTCTGGTCCGCTCGACAACAAGCGCTGCGCCCGGGCGAGAGGCGAGCCGAGGCGGAACAGCTCGAAGAAGCGCTGCGCCAGCGGGTGGCTCTTGCCGGCCGGGCAGCAGAGATCGACCGGCCCGCCCACATCATCGACCTGCTCGGCCACCCGCCAACGGACATCACGGGCCGGCAGCGGTGGCGGGCCGCCGCGGGAGAGATTGAGTCCTACCAGGCTCGCTGGTCGGTCGAGCTCACGGATGGCGACCATCACGAGGTGCTCGGCGAACAGGCAGATCACCTCCGTCAGGTGGTCGACGCCATCGCCGCCGTCGACCAGCACCAGACCCCGGAGCTGGCGGTGGAGCTGGCGTGAAGGAGGTCCAGGAGGGGCAACCGACGCTCTCAGAGGTCGATGCTCAGGTCCTCCACGCCTCGGAGCCCATCGTCGACGTGGTCGCCGAGCGGTTCCGGCTCGAAGGGCAGCTCGGGGTGGTCCGCAAAGCGGGGGTCGTCGATGACGTCCGCAGGATCGCCGGGGTAGTAGAGGCGCGGATCGTCCCAGGTCTGCCAGGCATCGAAGGGCGTCTCTCGGCCGATCCACTGCTCGGCCCCAGAAGCGGGGTCCCGGAAGCGGACCATGTCAGCTCCGGGACCATCCAGGCTGTCGGCCAAGTTGGCGAGGCGGGGCTCGACATCTCGGCCGGGCGGACACCCCTCGGCGAACGCCGCGGCGGTCAGCGGTGCGGTCACCATCTCCGTGTCGCCTAGCCGGTGGAAGGTGAAGTGATACTCGGCGCCTGGTTGAGCCGCCTGATCCGGGTCCGAGACCCGGAAGCGATGGCCAGTCGCGTCGATGACCAGGACGTCACCCTGCCGGTAGCGGGTGATCTCCAAGCTGACCGGCTCGCCCGTCGTCGGAGGCAGAGGAGTGGTGCCGGTGAGCAGGACCATCTCCTCCAGCTGCTGTTCGAGACGCCGGCCAACGAACTCGAGCTCGGGACTGGCCTCGGAAGGCTCCGTGGTGAGCGCCTGGCCCCCCTCCCAGAGGTCGGACGGCGAACACCCGAGCGCCTCGCACACGCTCACGACCTCATCACCCGTGAGCATCTCTCGCTCCCCTGCGAGCACGGAGCGCGTCAGGTCGGGATCGAGGCCCAGCCCTCGGGCGAACGTGGGCACGTCGCCATCGGCCATGTAGGAGTGAGCGCGCAGGGTCGTCAGAGCGTGCGCAAGGGGTGCGGCTGGCCGGGCCTGCCCGATACCGCCCTCTCCGCCGGTGCGGTCGAGCAGCGTGGGCTCATCGGGCAGGTCGTCGAAGCCCGCGCGCGCCGCCTCTGGCCGGTCCTCGAGCCGGGTGGTCCCCGGTCGATGGACGGGGGGCTCCTCAGCACTCCACAGCGGATCGTCCATCCTCACTCCGTTCCGACAGGCCCATGAATGCCCGCACGCCGACGCGCCCTGGCCGCTTCGCGAATGGAGACGACCTCGGGCGCCGCCGACACCTCGTCGGCGACGTCGGGTCCGATCGACGTCGACGAACTCGCCCCCCCGCCGCCCTCGGCGATGGCCGGCAGACCAGACCGCCGGGCGCGACGTCGTAGATGCCTGGTCGCGTACCAGGGGCGGAGCCGGACCTTGGTGGGCGGGAGGTTGCCGTAGAGGAGCACGGCGTGCCCGTCCTCGAGCCGGCAGGCGGACTCTGGAGGGAGGAGTCGGCGCCAGTTGACCGCTGTGGTCGACGACCTTCGACCCGACGAGTCCGTCGTGTGGGAGTCGCGGTCGACCTCCTCGTCGCCGATCAGCCGGCTCGCCAGGTCGAGGGTGTCCATGTCCGAGACCGCAGGGAGCAGGAGCTTTGCTCGATGGTTGTTGACGACGGTTCCCGCCGCCTCGCCGTACCGCAACCGGATCTGCGCCAGGTCCTGGAACACCGTGACGACCTGGAGGCCCATCGCCGCCGCCGTGGCGGCCACCGTGGGCAGGTTCTCGACCGGAGCGATGTTCGCCGCCTCATCGAGCACCAGGAGCAGAGGCGCATCGAGCGGCCGGCCAGTGCGCCCGGACTGGCGGTACACCTCAGCGAGCACCTGCCCCAGCATCAGCGTGAACAGCGGCCGTAGGCGGTCCTGCTCGTCCGCCGGCGCAGCGATGTAGAGCGTGTGGGCACCACCATCGAGCAGGTCGGCGGCCGTGAAGCTCGACCGCTCGGCCGACGCGCCGACCGTGGGCTCGAGGTACGGGCCGACCGCGGACTGCAGCACCTGGACGAGTGAGCTCCGGGCCCGTTCCTCGCGGCGGAAGGTGGCTTGGTGAGCCAAGGCCGCATCGGAGGAGAGGTCTCGCAGGATGGCGAGGGGCTCATCACGTTCCTCCCGGTCGACCCATCGCGCCACGTCGGAGATGGTCCGCCCGGACTGCGCAGCAGCCAGGAGCAGAGGAGCAAGCGCCTTCGCAGCAGCGGAGAACCAGAAGTCGGCGAGAGCCATCGAGCCGCCGACGGCCGCCTTGGCCGCTCCGGTGATCTCCGAGGCCGCTCGCATGGCGCTGGGCCAGTCCCCGCAGCCAGCGAGAGGAGTCCAGCTCGATCGGGCGTAGGGCGTGCACGCCGCGGGGTCGAAGATGTGGACGTCCCCCTGGCCCGACCGCCACCCGATGGTGTCGGCGATGAGATCGACCTTGACGGACGTCGCCACCACCGGCCCGGGCCATTCCAGGATGGCGGGGATCGCGAGACCCGTCGACTTACCGGTCTGGGTGGGCCCCAGCACAAGGAGGCTGTGTCGGGCCTCCACGGCCAGAACGTCTCTGCCCACGGTCCCGACCACGAGGCGGCCGTGGCGTCGGCCCCGAACCCGCAGGCGTCGCAGGTGCCGCCTTCTGGCCCAGGCTGCGCCTGACGTTTCGGCGCCGAGCCGCTGATGGACCGCCCGGCCCAAGGCGAAGCACGCGCTGGCTAGCACGCCGGCGGTCGCCCACCACGCGACCGGCCCGGGCGGTCGGCCACCGCTGTTGACGGCATCCCACGCACGACCGGGATCGCCAGGGTGTGTGACCGCGCCGACGATCACAACGGGAGCGTCGGCAAATCTGTAGCGCGGCCACGAGCCATCGAACGCCAGCGCCGAGATGTGCCCCACCAGAAGGACGGCCATCGCCGTGACAGCAGCGGCCACCACCGTGGTGAGCAGCATCCGGTCCCCAACCGTGACGGCGGCGGGCGCCGCCGAGAGGTCTGCACTCCGGGGAGGCCAGGGGCTGCGGCTCTTCGGGTCAGTGAAGAGGCGCATGAGTCAACGAACGAGGGGACACCATCGCCGAGGAGATGCGACTCGGCGACCGAACGGGCGCAACGCCTCCTGCCGGATGGCCCCGGTCCCCGTTGCAGGGGAGGGCCCATCTCGCCTTTTCGGCCCTGAAGACCTAACGCACAGGCTTCCACCCTCCGGGCGGCTGGCGGCCCTGGAGGACACGCGCCGGCGCGCCGGTCAGCGACACGAGTGCCTTCATGGCGTCTCCGTCGAGTTCTCGGAGCATCACCCGACCGTTGACCGCACTCGACGACTCGAGCGGGGTGCCTCGCTTGTGCTCGTGGATCTTCCACGGCGGGTCGAGCAAGTGGATCGGTTGGAGCTGGAGCTCGAGCCCCGACGACCCTCCTCGTCTGGTCGGCTTCAGCTGCTCGACGCGGAGGAACCCGATCACGACCTTCCGATCCGTCTGATAGGCGACGACGACGTCACCCGCGCTGATGACCTCGTCGAGGTACCGCGAGACCTCGGCCGACGTTGTGGAGTAGTGCCCGCCCCAACCCACCGGGCCCTTCTTCCGGAACGCCGAAGGCCAGTCGCCCCAGTACCCGGCCGGGCCCCCGGCGAGGTTGTTCTTGTAGATCCAGAACCTCATTGATCTGCCCTCTCCTTCGTCCGGCTGGTGGGTGCGATGTGGCTCGTCATCGCGCTGTCTTCCTCGGCGCGTCGGGAGCTCCGCGGCCTCATGGTGGCCCGACGCCCACCGCTCGAGGGATGCCGTCAGCCAATTTGCATACGTCACGGGCGACCACTGCCGGTCCAAGTGGCGCCGCACACGGGGCCCACCATCGCTGGAGGAGGGCGATTGCCGGGAACCCAACTCCGAGCACTGTCGGATGAACAGGCCGAGGATCGTGCTGGGAGTCTCCGAGGAGGTAGCGCGTGGACGGTCGCAACCGATCACTATTGCCCCGTGACGAACCTGGACCTCTCACGCACCCTGGCCTGGGTGCGCACGGCGAAGGTCCGAGAGGTGGCGCAGGGCTGGGTGCCCGGGGCCACCGGGGGTGAGCGCAAGTCACTGCGAGCTCTCGGGTCCGTCGCAGCGCACCTCTTGCGCACGTCGACGCCGGACTCCTCGTGGCCTGACGAAATCCGAGCCTGGATGAAGAGCACCAAGGCGCTGCCCGCCGATGTCGTCGCCGAACTCGATGCGGCCGTGAAGGAGGGCGGCGACGAGGTCCTCGCCCACCTCTACGCATCCGTCGTCGCTGGGCCCCGGCGCCGAGTACTCGGTACCTTCTTCACCCCGAGCGACGAGGTCGCCACGATGCTCAAGATGTGGGACACGACACAGCCGGCGCCCGTCACTGTCGTTGACGTCGGCGCCGGTGTCGGCGTATTCACGGCCCAGGCGGCACGTCGATGGGCGCAGGCTCATGTGACTGCCGTCGACGTGAACCCGGTCACCCTTGGGCTGCTGGGCGCTCGAATGTCCCTCCCAGACATCAACGGCGACGCAGATCGGATCCATCTGGTACTTGAAGATTTCACGACATGGCTTCCGTCCTGGTCCGAAGGGACGGGACGCCTCATCCTCGGGAACCCGCCGTACACGCGGGGGCAGTTGATCACTCCGAAGGATCGCCAGCGCCTCCTTGCTGCGTGCGACGGTCTGTGCACCTCTCGAGCGAGCCTCTCGGCGTTCATCACCGCACTCAGCCTCAAGCATCTCGGCTCCGACGACGGCCTTTGCTTGCTCCTGCCTGCCCAGTGGCTCGAGTCCAGCTACGCCGCCGGCCTGCGGCGCCATCTACTCCTGGCGGACCGCCGGCGCGTTGAACTACGTCTGGCTCCTGCTGAACTGTTCAGCGACGCCGTTGTCGACGCCGTCGTCCTCCTCGTTGGCACCGAACGGGCCGACAACCAGCCGTTCATCGTTTCGGACTGGGAGGGAACGGCGTCGCACCCAGTAGACCGAGCAACCGCCGGTGACGACGGGTGGCGCAGCTGGTTCGACAAGAAGGCGAGCGCCCCACGGACCGCCGGGTCGAGGAAGCTGAGCGAGCTTGCGATCCTTCGTCGAGGCACAGCCACCGGAGCCAACGAGTTCTTCTGCCTTTCCGACGACGCCGTCGCCGAGCACGCCTTGCCAACCACGGCGCTGAGGCCGATGATTCGGCGCCTCTCCGGCTTCGACACCGACGACATCACCGATGTCGAGTTCCAGCAGCTGCCATCGACAGAACGGAAGTGGCTTCTCGTCGTGACTGAACGGCAGGCGGAGGGCACAGCGGTGGCTGCCTACATTCGCCATGGGGAAGATCAGGGGTTCGACACTCGATATCTGTGCCAGGTGCGTTCCGGCCCGTGGTTCGACGTCAACCATGACCTGGTCACGCCCGAGGTCGTCATCACGACCATGTCCCGTGGTGACTTCCACGTCGTCGAGAACTCCATCGGTGCCGCGATCACCAACAACCTGTACGGCTGGAGGTGGCGGGACGATGTGGAGAAGTCGACCCGATCCAGGGTGCTGGCCTGGCTGCGTGGTCCCGACGGCCAAGCCGCGCTGAAGGCAATCTGCCGCTCACAGGGCGACGGCCTCGCAAAGGTGGAGCCGGCGGCGCTCGCCGGGCTCGGGCTGCCAGCGGCTCTGTTCGAGTAGCCCCGGTTCAGCTGGCTGGTCTCGGCAGGCCCGCCTGGAGCGGTAGCCGGTCGAGTTCGATGGCGACCGACTGCCAGCTGCCACCTGGGGCGTCGGTTGGCAGCAGCGGCCTGAGGTCCGTCCCGCGACACCAGCCGAGCACCGAGCCGGTGCGCGCATCGACGTCGTCCACCGCACAGACCACGAGCGCCCAGTCCTTCAAACGGAGGCCCACGGTCGCTTCGTTCCGGGAGAGGAAGATCTCGCCGCGATTGCCGGTCGTGGCCTTCACCTCAAGAAGCCGGTCGCCACCGCTGACACGCGGCGCAGCGACGTCATAGCCGAGTTGATCGGATACGAGGCTCACCCGGCGAACATTCCTAGCCAGGTCCGGGTAGCCGAGCGAGGCGAGCTCGGCCCGGGCGTGTGCCACCACGAGATCCTCGCCAGCAGCCCCCACCTCGCGGCGGGCTGCGTCGTCGAACCGACGTCCGAGAGCGAGTAGGAGCTCCTCACGACGTGCCGGATCCTCGACGAGCTCACCGACGGCGGCCTCCGCCTCATCGAAGCCGCCAAC
>DASVEH010000472.1:0-5407 GCA_036380655.1 Candidatus Limnocylindria bacterium
CGCCTCCTGCGGCTGGCCGGGATCGAGTTCGCCGAGGACGCGATCCGCGAGTCGCTGCCGCGCCGCTACGTGGACGAGAACGTGGCCGCCATCCGCTTCGGGTACGAGCTGACCGACGAGGAAATCGTCCGCCTGGCCGCCGCCGCTCCGCCGTCTCGGTTCCAGATGAACACCGCCGCGACGGCCGAGACGCACGAGCGCACGATCAGCGCCGGCCACGGGGTCGCCGCCGGCGACCCGATTCCCTGACTGGGCCGTTTGCCTAGGGCGCTGAGCCGCCCTCCTCGTCGATCTCCTCCTGCGCATCGCTGGGCCCGACGGCCTCGTCTTGGAGCGGCGGCTCGCTGAGCGCCGACGGCAGGGGCGTGCCTCCCTCGTTCTCGGGTGGCGTACAGGCGGTCAGGCTCAGCATGAGCGCGAGCGCGATTCCCAGGATGGATCGGATCGGTGATCTGTCGAGCAGCATGCGCTCCCCCCATGCAGGACCTTTGCCGGGCCGCTGTGCGCGACGCTAAGATCGGGCGATGGAGGGCGAGTCGGATGTCACCTGAGCTGGGCCTCGACGTCGCACGGCGCGCGCCGAAGGTGCTCCTGCACGATCACCTCGACGGTGGGCTGCGCCCGCGCACCGTCCTCGAGCTCGCATCGGAGATCGGCTACCGCGAGCTACCGACCACCGACCCTGATGAGCTGGGTCGATGGTTCACGCGCGGCGCCGACCGCAAGTCGCTCGAGCTCTATCTCGAGGGCTTCCAGCACACGGTGGCGGTCATGCAGACGCGCGAGGCGATCGAGCGGGTCGCGGCGGAGTGCGCCGAGGACCTGGCCGCCGATGGTGTCGTGTACGCCGAGGTGCGCATGGCTCCCGAGCTGCTGACCGATGAGGGCCTCTCGCTCGACGATGCCGTGACCGCCATGCTCGACGGGTTCCGTCGGGGCTCGGAGGGCAGGCCGATCACCATCGGCCTTATCGTCACGGCAATGCGGCAGGCCGCGAAGTCGGTCGAGATCGCCGAGCTGGCCGTCCGGCACCGCGATGCGGGCGTGGTCGGCTTCGACATCGCCGGGCCGGAGGCCGGATATCCGCCGACCCGCCACCTCGACGCGTTCAACCTCATCGCGCACGAGAACTTCCACTTCACCATCCACGCCGGCGAGGGCTTCGGCCTGCCGAGCATCTGGGAGGCGCTCCAGTGGTGCGGCGCAGAGCGGCTCGGGCATGGGGTGCGGATCGTCGACGACATCACGGTCAGGCCCGACGGCCGGGTTGCGCTGGGCCGGCTGGCGTCCTACGTCCGCGATCGCCGCGTGCCGCTCGAGATGTGCCCGACGTCGAACGTGCACACCGGTGCCGCTTCCTCGATCGAGGAGCACCCCATCGATCTGCTGCGCCGCCTGCGCTTCCGGGTCACGGTGAACACCGACAACCGGCTCATGAGCGGCATCACCCTGAGCAGCGAATTCGCCGCGCTCCACCGAACCTTCGGGATCGGCCTCGACGACATGGAGTGGCTGACCCTCAACGCCATGAAGTCGGCGTTCTGGCCGTTCGACGGACGACTGCGGATCATCAACGAGCAGATCAAGCCCGGCTACGCGTCGCTCCGCGCGGCGCAGGCGGCGGCCGACCTGGCGACGGTCTAGGCGAGGGCCGGCTCCAGGAAGCGTGCGATTGCCGTCTCGAGCGTCGCGGCCTCGGAGGCGGTGAGCTCCCGCAGCGGCGCGCGCATGCCGGCACCCACGGGAACGCCGCGGACGGCGAGGACGTGCTTGGCAGCCGCGATGAACTGGCCGCTCGCCTCCATCGCTCCGCGGACGTCCCGCAGCCGTTCCATGGCGGCGCCATCCGCCTCGTCGAGCGCCCGGCGAACGATGTCGGGCAGGGCCGCGGCCATGCCGGAGACGGTGCCGATCGCGCCCCCCGCGAGTCCATCGGCGATGAGCGGCTCGTTGCCGATGAGGACCGGCAATCCCAGCTCCAGGTAGGGCTCCACGCGATCTAACGGCGACTCGCTCACCTTCAGGCCGGCCAGGTTGTCGACCGACTCCCCGATGCGGCGAATCACCTCGACCGGCAGCGGATAGCCCGATCGCGCGGTGAACGCGTAGCAGTAGAAGGGGAGCGGGGCGCAGGCGCGGGCCGCGGCCACGAAGTGGGCGGTGAGGGCGTCAACGTCGAGCGCGAAGTAGGGCGGCGGGATGACCGCCACCGCATCGGCGCCGATCTCGGCCGCGTGACTGGCGAGCGCCACCGTGTCCGCCGTGGTCTGGGCGCCGGCGTGCACGACCAGCACCCCGGGAGTCCCGCGCCGGAAGGCGGTCGCCGCGCGGCGCCGCTCGTCGAGCGAGAGAAGGACGCCCTCGCCGGTCGTGCCGCAGGCGAAGACGCCATCGGCGCCGTGCGAGGCGAGGAAGGCGGAATACGGCTCGATCGCCGCCTCGTCGAGCGCGGCGCCGTCATCGGTCAGGGGGGTGACGGCCGCGACGATGAGCGGCCGGTGGTCGAGATCGGTGAGCTTCATGGCCCGCCCATCCTACCGGCTGAGCATGGGGAGAGGCCCCGCGGCTCTGGCGCGCGGGGCCTCGTGTGGACGGAACGTGATCAGCGGCCGGTCGGTCGGTCGAAGCTCGAGTCCTTCTCGCCACCATCGATCGGTGCCCGCAGGTGCGAGCGCGGATCGGTCTGGGCAGGGGCGACGAGATCGTTGTCGATGGGTGCCCACAGGTGCGGCCGTGGATCGGTCTGCGCGGGTGCGACGCTGTTCGTGGCCAGGTACTCGGCGAGGTAGTCACGGTGGACGACCGTGCTCGGCCCGGGTGCAACGCTGTTCGCGGCCCGGTACTCGGCGAGGTAGTCACGGTAGGGGTCGACGAAGCTCGGTGCTCCCAGCTCGGCGCCGGCATCGCCGCGTGCCGCCTGGAGATGCCGCATGGCATCGAGCGAGAACGCCGACGACGCGGTGTCGGTCGCCGCCTGGCCGCTCACCTGCGAGTCCTCGGCCCCCTGAAGGGCGTTCCCGACGACGATGCCGAGGCCCGCCGCCAGGACGAGGATGGCCACGAAGCCGACGGCCCGGATGGCCTGCAGGCTGTTCGACCGATGATGGATGAGGGTGGTGTTCACGGTAGTTGCGCTCCTTTCTCGGTGCGCCCTCCAGGTCACGCAGCGTATGCGCGAGCCACATCTCTGCCCAAGCACCCAGCTGACCTCGCCGGCGTCGAAGCGCGGACAGCTCGTCGGTCGTGTTTGCGGCCCATCCGAACGCGGCGCTGCATCGGTGTAGACTCGATCGAGAACCTGCTTCATGGGCGCAGAACCTGGTTCGGGGCAAGTGCGCTGCGATCGAGGAGGCCAATGACCTACGTCATCACCGAGCCGTGCATCGGCGTCAAGGACGCGAGCTGCGTCGACGTCTGTCCGGTCGACTGCATCCATGCCACCGACGACGACGCGATGTTCTTCATCGATCCGGACGAGTGCATCGACTGCGGCGCCTGTGAGCCGGAATGCCCGGTGACCGCCATCTTTGCCGAGGACGCCGTTCCCGACGACCAGGTGAAGTACATCCAGATCAACGCCGACTACTTCAAGCAGTAGCCGAATGCCGCGCCTGGTCGTCCTCTACAACACCCCCGAAGACACCGATGCGTTCGACGCCCATTACCGCGACGTCCACACCCCGATCGTGTCGCGCTACCCGAACCTCCGCGACCTGCGCCTCTCCAGGCTGGCCGGTGTCGGTGGGCGAGATGCCGCCTACTACCTGATGGCCGAGATGGTCTTCGACTCCGCGGCAGACCTCGACGAGGCGCTGGCCTCCGAGCCGGGCGCCGCCAGCGCGAAGGATCTCCGCAACTTCGCCGGCGCCGGCGTCACGATGTTCATCGCGCCCGACGAGGCCGATGCCTGAGCCCGGCTCACCGGTCGCGGCCGACCCGGCCGGCCTGGGCTTCGAGCGGATCCGCTACGAGCGCGACGCCGAAGCGCGCGTGGCCACGGTCACGGTGAACCGGCCGGACGTGCTGAACGCGCTCGACTTCCCGACCCTTCGCGAGCTGGCGCGCGCCTTCGAGCAGGCATCGTGGGACGACACGGTCGCCTGCGTGGTGGTCACCGGCGCGGGCGAGCGCGCCTTCTGCACCGGAGCCGACCTCGACGAGCAGGCGGCGATGGGTGCCACCTCGGGCCAGTACTGGCGCTGGATGGGCGCCTTCATCGAGATGCACGACCGGCTGCGGCACATCGGCAAGCCGACCATCGCGCGCATCAATGGTGTGTGCGTCGGCGGTGGGAACGAGCTGCAGATGGCCTGTGACCTGTCCGTGCTCGTCGACGATGCCTACATCCGTCACGTCGGGCCGGAGCACGGGTCGGTGCCGGCCGGTGGGGCGACCCAGTGGCTGCCGCTCATCGTCGGTGACCGGCGCGCGCGCGAGATCGTGATGCTGTGCGAGCCGATTCCCCCGGCCCGGGCGCTCGAGTGGGGCCTCGTGTCACGAGTCGTGCCGCGCTCGGAGCTGGACGCCACCGTGGCCGGGCTGGCCGAGAACCTGGCGCGCAAGCTTCCCGAGGCGATGCGCTACACGAAGACGCAGCTCAACTGGTGGCGGGATCTCGTCTGGTCGCAGACCGTCGAGCACGCGCGGGATTGGCTGGCCGTCCACTCGACCGCCGACGAGACGAAGGAGGCGGTCGCCGCCTTCCACGAGAAGCGCAAGCCTCGGTTCCATGACCTGCGGCGCCTGGAGGCGGGGGAGGGCCGAACGTGCTTCACCTGCGGGGCGAACGGCCTGCCGGCGGGCCATCGGTACTGCGGGGAATGCGGCACGGAGCTGCCGGACCCCTGGTCGGGAGGCGCCTGATGCCGGATTCCTGGCCAGCTATTCGCCGGTTTGATGCCCTACCAATCAGGTGGCGAATGGATGGCGGACAATGGAATCGAGGCGGCGCCCGATGAGCGACGACCAGCTCATCCTCGTCGAACGGCAGCCGGAGCAGCGCACCGCGCTCGTCCGGCTGAACCGCCCGAAGCAGCTGAACGCGCTGAACGGCGCCGTCATGGACGAGCTCTGCGGCGCGCTCGAGGAGCTGGATCGCGACGACGCGGTGCGCGCCATCGTGGTGACGGGCAACGAGCGGGCGTTCGCCGCGGGCGCTGACATCGGCGAGATGGCCGCCGCGACGCCGATCGACATGCTCATCACCAACCGGATCGGCCAGTGGGATCGCATCCGGAAGATCAGCAAGCCGGTCATCGCGGCCGTGAACGGCTGGGCGCTCGGGGGCGGATGCGAGCTCGCCATGACGCTCGACCTCATCGTGGCGGGGGAGAGCGCGAGGTTCGGGCAGCCGGAGATCAGCATCGGCGTCATCCCCGGTGCCGGCGGGACGCAGCGGCTGACGCGC
>DASVEH010000473.1:0-9163 GCA_036380655.1 Candidatus Limnocylindria bacterium
CATCGATGGTCCTGCCACACGGCGGACTGCTCGCGCTGGCACGCCTCCTGCGCAGTCCCGGCCAGGAGGTGACCGATGGACGAACGACGAAGCACCGACACCCCGAAAGATGCAACCGACGGCGGCGCACCCGAGCAGACCTGGGGGCAGGGCGAGGGAGCGCATGAGCCGACCATCGAGCCCGATGCCTCGGAGTCGCCGGAGCCCGAGCCACGCACGTACAGCGAGGGCGCTGCCAGCGAGCTCGAGGACCCGGATGCGCCCCTGGCGCGAGAAGACGAAGGGATGGACCGATGACCTCGGAGCGGGGCGCGAACGTGACACAGGGCGAGACGATGGGTCCGGAGCAGGAGCCGACCAGCGCCGGCGACCAGGACCCGGCGGTCCGTGACCCGCGCCCGGATGGACCGATGAACCAGCCGGTCGACCCGGAGCGCGCCAACGAGGAGTTCGGCGAGAGCCCCGACGCGGCCTACGGCCAGCGCGAGGAGCAGGCCGATCCGGAGGCCGACGGCCCGAGCTAGAGGATGTCGTGCTCCCGGTCGTCGAACGGGCGGTCGGGCCGGTACGGATTGGCGGCGGCATCGGCCGTACCGGTGAGCAGGTCGATCACGAGGCGGCTCCCTCCCGCGCCGGCCATGATGCCGTGCCCGGAATAGCCGCCGTTGAGGTAGAGCCCTTCCGGCCCGATCCGTCCGAGGTAGGGACGGCGGTCGGGCGTCACCTCGTACTGTCCCGCCTGCAGGAACCAGTGCACGGCCGAAGCGCCATCGGCCCACGCGTCGCGCCAGAAGGGTGCGACGCGCGCCAGCGCGTGGTCGGACGCCGGGTCGAGCAGGCCGAAGGCCCATTCGTGGTCGATCGGCACCGGGTCGTGCGGTTCGCCGGGGAGCGCATCGGGATCGGTGAAGAGCGCCAGGCAGCCGCGCATGGCGGGGCGCCAGTGGGCCGCCGTCTCCTCCTCGATCGTCATCGGCGCATCGGCCGGCACCGACGGCAGGTCGGGAACGACGAGCTTCTGGCGTCGGGTCGGCCGGAGCACCACTTCGACGCCGGCCATGGCGGCGACCCGCGCCGTGAAGGGACCAGCGGCGACGATCACCGCATCAGCCGCGACCTCCCCGCGCGTGGTGCGGACGCCGACGACGCGGTCCGCCTCGACCATCAGCTCGCTGACGCCGGCGCGGGTCACGAAGGTGGCCGAGCCGCCCGGGACCGCCCCCGGGATGCCGGCGGCGTTCGAGGCCGCGGTGGCGTAGCCGGCGGTCAGCCGTTTGACGTCGAGCCATCCGTCTCCGGCGCGGTAGCGGGCGCCCCGCACGTCGGGAGACAGCCACGGCCAGCGGACGCGCGCTTCGTCGCCGTCGAGCAGCTCGACGTCGGTGAGACCCCACTCGCGTTGGCGCGCCACCAGGCGCCGAGATCGCTCGAGCGTCGCATCGGTCAACGAGCAGAAGAGGTAGCCGCCGTGGCGCAGGCCGAGATCCCAGCCGTCGAGTCCCGTGCGCTCGGCGAAGGCGTCGAAGAGCTCGATGCCCTCGCGCACCGTCGCGATCTCCTCGGCGTTGTCGAACTGGAGGCGGAACGCGCCGGTCGAGGCCGGCGTGGTCAGCGTGCCCAGCGCCGCACGGCGTTCGAGCACGACGACCCGCAGGCCGGCCCGCGCCGCGAAGAAAGCGGTCGCACAGCCGATGACACCCCCGCCGACGACCACGACATCGGCGGTCGGCGGCAGCGATTCGGCAACGTGGACGCGGGCGGCCGGACGGATCGCCATCGCGCGTGAGTCTATGCCAGTAGGATCGTCACATGAGCCATTCGGAGCGAGCCGACGTCGTCATCGTCGGGGGCGCGATCATCGGCTCAGCGGTGGCGACCTTCCTGGCGTCCCGCCCCGACTTCGATGGCCGCATCGTGGTCGTCGAGCGTGACCCGACCTTCCGGACCTCGTCGACCACGCTCTCGGCGGCCAGCATCCGCCAGCAGTTCAGCACGCCGCTCAACGTCCGAATCAGCCAGTTCGGGATCGACGTCCTGAAGCACCCCGATCGATACCTTGCCGTCGACGGCGAGGTCCCCGAGATCGACTTCGTCGAGAACGGCTACCTCTTCCTGGCCACCGAGGCCGGCCTGTTGACCCTGGAACGCAACCACGAGCTGCAGCGCGAGCTGGGCGTCCGCGTCGAGCTGCTCGACCCTGCGCGGTTGAAGGCGCGCTTCGAGTGGATGCGCACCGACGACCTGGCAGGTGCCTCGCTCGGCCTCGCCGACGAGGGCTGGTTCGATGCGTACGCATTCCTCCAGGGCTTTCGGCGCAAGGCACGCTCGCTCGGCGTGGTCGAGCGCACCGGCGAGGTGGTCGCCATCGAGCGTGATGGGGACCGGGTCGCCGGCGTGCGCCTCGCCGACGGGACGGCCATCGCCGCCGACTGGGTGGTGAACGCCGCCGGCCCACGCGCGGCCGATGTCGCCGCTTTCGTGGACGTGGAGCTGCCGGTCCGCCCGCGCAAGCGGCTCGTGTACCACCTCGAGGCGCCCGTCAGCCTCGGCGCGGCGCCCCTCACCATCGACCCGTCGGGGATCTACTTCCGACCCGAGGGCCCGGCCTACATCGCCGGCTTCTCACCGCGCGACGGCGAGGCGGACCCGGACACGCTGGACCTGGCAGCCGACCGGGGGCCGTTCGAGGACTTCGTCTGGCCGGCGCTCGCCCACCGGGTGCCCGCCTTCGATCGGCTGCGTTTGCTCGACACCTGGGCAGGGCACTACGAGGTCAACACCCTCGACGCCAACGCGATCATCGGTCCGCACCCGTCCATCCCGAACCTGCTGTTCGCGAACGGCTTCTCAGGTCACGGGCTCCAACAGGCACCAGCCGTCGGACGAGGGCTCGCAGAGTGGATCGCGACCGGACGGTACGAGAGCCTCGACCTGCGCCCGCTCGGCTTCGACCGCATCGCGCGCGCCGACCCCGTCCGCGAGCTCAACGTCATCTGAGCCACGCGGCCGCGGCGCCGCGAAGGCCCGCGCGCTCAGGAGCATCCGACGTCCGCCGGGTGCGGATCGGTGAAGGTCAGAATCCCCTCCGGCGCCCCGAAGATGATCTCGCTCGTATCGATGATCACCGTCCCCTCCTCATCGACGAGCACCGCGAAGCGGTCCATGCCTCGCTCGGCCGGTCCCTTCTCGAGCTTCTCGCCGAGGATGTTGTAGGTGCTGCCATGGCAACGGCACTCGAAGCGCTTCACCGAGTCGCACAAATCCGGGACCATGCAGCCGAGGTGGGGGCACTTCCGCCACAGGGCGATCATCTCCCCGGCGCCGGGGTTCGGAACCTCGGTCGGGGTGCCGGCCGCCAGGGCACGTGCCGCGGGCACGTTCACGAGGAAGCTTCGGGCGGGCGCGAAGGAGTAGGGGTAGCCTTCCGCGAATCGCGGCTGCGCACGAAGGATGTCGGACACGAGGCCGACGCGGAACGGCGCGCCGAGGCCCTCCGTCAGGTTCGGCCACAGGAAGGCCAGCGAGCCGCCTATGAACTCGAGGGAGAGGAGCCCAACGCCTGCGCCCAGGACGCGTCGGAGGAAGGAGCGGCGGCTGACGACGCGAGGATCGAGCACGGGACCACCACCTTTTCCGGGGCTGTGCGCATTGGGCGCCGCGGCCGGTCGACGGGCAAGGGGCAGATGTCCCGCCTCAGTCGGGACCCAGTCGGCAGTACTCGCGGGGCAGGGTGGTTGCGTCGGTGACGCGGAACCGCTCGTCCCTCGCCTCGAGGATCGCCGGCCAGTCGACCGCCGAGGCGAGCCGCTCGCCGTACGCACGCAGGTCCTCGATTCGATCGACGGCGTCGAGGCCGATCTCACGCTCCAGCTCGAGGTCGAGACGGTAGAAGGGCACGTCGGGGTAGTGGCGGTGCACGAGCTCGGTCTGTTGCTCGGCGGGCGAACGCAGGAGCTCGGCGAGCAGCCAGCCGAGCCAGGGCCATAGCCACGCCGGGCGCTCGCGCCGCAGCAGCTTGCCCGTTCCGAGGCTGACCACCATCGTGTCGCCGCGTTCGTAGGCGTGCGTGTAGTCGAACGCCTCGACACAGGCCTGGTAGACGGGGTTGCCGGCCACGCCGATGCCCCCGTCGATGAGCTCGCCGATGGGCGCGATCGGCCACGGCCGGAAGTAGGTCGGTGCCGAAGCCGAGGCGGTCACCGCATCTGCCAGCCGGAAGCCGCCGGCGCGGCAGGAATTGGCGGGCGTGTCGCGCACGAAATACCACGGCATGCCGTCGACCAGGCGCTTGGCGGTGATGAGCAGGTCGATCGGCGCATCGTTGAGCCGCCAATCCCGGGCCTCCGGCCCGAGCTCCTCCCGGATCAACGCGTGCAGGCGGGAGGTGTCGTACAGGGTGCCCGTCAGGAGGCGACGGAGGCCGCTGACGAGCAGGACGCTGCGAAAGACCTCCGGCGAGCGGACGGCGTAGAGGGACACGAGGCGATCGGCGGGAATCCCGGCCGCGATGCCGGCCGCGAGCACCGCCCCGGTCGAGGTCCCGGCGACCAGGTCGAACGTCTCGCGCGTCGGGCGGCCGGTACTGCGCTCGAGCGACGCGAGGAGCACGGCCGGGATGATGCCGCGCACGCCGCCGCCGTCGATGCTCAGGATCCTTCGCATGCCGCCATGCTGAGGCACGGCCGTGACAGCCGTCGGTCGCGATCGGCCAGCGTCAGCGGGCGATCACCGGTGCCAGGCCGGCCGAGCGAGCCTCTTCCGCCTTGCGCTTCTTCGTCTCCTCGGTGTGCCTCCGATGGAGCGCCACCACCTCGTCGGGATCCCCCTCCAACGCGACCTGCCCGTGCTCGATGAGAACGGCGCGGTTGCAGTACTCCCGGACCCATTCCATGTCGTGGGTGACGAGAACGACCGCCTTCGCCTCCCCGACGAGCTCGAGGACGCGCGCCTTCGACTTGGCGCGGAAGGTCGCATCTCCGGTGGCCAGCACCTCGTCGAGCAGCAGGATGTCGGGGTCGACCGACGTGGCGATGGCGAACCCGAGGCGGGCCCGCATGCCCGACGAGTAGGTCTTCAGCGGCGCATCGATGAACTGCCCGAGGTCCGCGTACTCGACGATTCCCGGCGCCAGGTCGCGGGTCACGGCGTCGTCCAGGCCGAGGAAGGCGCCGGCCAGCAGGATGTTCTCGCGCCCGGTCAGCTCGATGTCGAAGCCGGCCCCGAGCGTCAGCAGGCCGGACACGTGGCCGCGCACGTCGACCACCCCTTCGGACGGCCGGATGATGCCGGCCAGCACCTGGAGCAGCGTGCTCTTGCCGGCGCCGTTCGGGCCGATGACCGCCAGCGACTCGCCGTGCACCACCCGCAGGTCCACGTGGCGCAGAGCCCAGAACTGCTCGACCGGCTCGCGGGTCAGGAGCTGGCTGAGCGTGCGCTGCATCGACTTCTTGCGGCTGAAGCGAAGGCTGTAGCGCACGCCCAGGTCGCGCGCCTGGATCGCGTAATCGGTCTCCGTGATCGGCGGCGGACGATCGGACATCGGGCTCACAGCACCTTCGCGAAGGTCGGCTCGAGCCGCTTGAAGGCGACCGATGCGAATGCCAGGAAGACGGCGCTCGTCACGAGGAGGATGGCCAGCGAGGACCAGTCGGGCGGGATCGGCGGTCCGTCGGTCGTGCCGTAGATGACGCTGCGATACGCCTCGAAGAGCACGGCGAACGGGTTGGCGTGGGCGATGAAGCGGAGCACGGGGTTGTCGAACAGCGCGATGCCGTCCAGGTGGCTCAGGGCGTACAGGCCCGGTGACAGATACCACCACAGGCGGAGCAGGTGGCGCACCACGTTGCCGAGGTCGCGGAAGAACACGTTCCCGGCGGCCACCAGGATGGCCACCGCAACGGTGAACACGTACTGCACCGCGGCGATAACCGGCACCAGGAGGATGAGCGGCGAGAGCCGATCCAGGTAGAGGAGCATGATCCCGGCGAGCGGGATCAGCCCGAAGGCGAAGCCGACGATGCCGGCGGTGGTGGCGGCCACCGGCAGCACGATCTTGGGGAAGGCGATCTGCTTGATGAGCCGATGCTGGTTGACGACCGACCCCGTCGCGTCGGTCACGGCGGCCGTGAACCACTTCCACGGCAGGATGGCCGCGAAGATGAAGAGCGGATAGTCGGGCAGCGCCCGGGTGGCGATGATCGTGACCAGCACGACGTAGACGACCATGAGCAGCAGCGGGTCGAGGATCCACCACACGTTGCCGAGCAGCGTGTTCGCGCCGCGCTTCTTGACCTCTGCCTGGACGAGGTAGCGCACCAGCCTGCGCCGAGAGGTGATGTCGTGGATCGCCTCTGCCAGCAGCCCGAGTGGCGTGGGGTGAGCCGCGGCGTTGCGGAACGCCGCCGGCGCCTCACTCGTGACTGACATGGGACCGCAGCGTATCACTTCGCCCCTCGACCACCGGCGCCGCAGCCTGCTCGTGTCGCGCGCGCTCCGCACCCAGGAAGTGGGAGACGAATCGAGCGCTGGCGGTGCCGTCCGACGCGCGCAGGTGGCGGTCGACGAAGGCTCCGTAGCCGTCGAGGTCGAAGGCATCGTCGAGAATCGCGGCTGCCACCCCGTGCGTATCGGCCACCTGGGTGCCGATCATCTCGGTGCGGTAGTCGAGGTAGAGACCGGGGTCCGATCGGTAGCGCTCGAGGTCGGGCACCAGGAGGACGAGCGGGCGCCGGAGGAGCGCCCACTCGAAGATCGACGACGAGTAATCGGTCACCAGGATGTCCGCCACCGTGAAGACCTCGTTGATCTCCGCGGCCGGGTCGATGACCACGTCGTACCCCTGGGTGGGCGTGGCGCGCGGATCGAGGTTGGGATGCGTCTTCAGCACGAGCGCGTAGTCGTCGGGCAGAGCCGCGCGGAGTGCCGCCGCATCGAAGCCCGGTGCACCGCGCTTCGCTTCGCCGCGCCCGCGGAAGGTCGGCGCGTAGAGGACCACGCGCCGGCCCGCCAGCCGCGGATATCGCTCGAGCAGGCGCCCCCGCGCCGCCGCCATGGCCGGCGCGTCGAAGAAGAAGTCGGTCCGCGGCGAGCCGAGCGGCAGGACGCGCTCGGCCGGGGTGCGCAGCGCCGTGGCGTACGGCTCGCGCGCGGCCTCGCCTCCGACCACCACGTAGTCGTAGTTGCGGTGGAGGAACCGCCGTTCGAGCGCACCGTGGATGTCCGGCGCATCCAGCCCGAAGCGCTTCAGGGCGCCGGCGGCATGCCAGACCTGCACGACGGTCGTCTCTGCCCGATGGCGCGCGACGTGGACCGGGAAGTAGGCGTTGTCCACGACGAAGAGGCGGGCGGTCTGGAGGTAGTACATGCCGCGCACCAGCCGGGCAAGGTAGGCGAGCTTGCCACGCAGCCCATAGCTGTACGGCTCCAGCAGCAACCGCAGCTCCAGCTCGGGGTGGGCGCGGCCGATGGCGCGGTGCAGGTGGGCCAGGTTCCCCTCCAGCAGCTGGTTGCGCGCGGTGGCCAGCACGACCCGGCGGCGCCGGATCGGGAGGAGGGCGAAGACACGGCTCAGCAGGCGCAGGACGGCGGTCGCCAGCAGGTACTCCGGCCAGCCCATGGTGCGGTCAGACCTGCTTGCGGACGATGATGTTCTGACCGTCGAGGATCCGCTCGGACTCGTCGAGCAGCTTCGCGATGACGTCGGCGACCTCGTCGGGCTGCATGATCGTGGTCATGTCCTCCTCGGGCGCGAGCGTCCGGCGCAGCTCCGTCGCGGTGCGGCCCGGCGAGATGGTGTAGACCTTGATGCCCGTCCCTGCCAGCTCGTCGGCGAGGGTCAGCGAGAGGGACACGACCGCGGCCTTCGAGGATGCATACGCCAGCCAGCCGGGCCGGGAGGTGATCCCCGCCGTCGACGCCACGTTCAGGATCTTGGCCGGCCGATCGCGAACCAGGCGCACGACCTCCCGGATGATCACGATCATGGCCAGCACGTTGATCGTGTACGTGCGGCGCACGTTCTCATTGGTGGTGTCGAGGAGCGCCCTGGGCTCCGCGTAGCCGGCGATGTTGCAGAGGACGTCGATCCCGCCGAACTCGTCGTGGATCAATCGGATCAGCGCCGGGATGCCGTCGAGGTCGGCCAGGTCGTACGGGTGGAGGCGGACGGTCGCCGGCGTGCCGCCCATCGCCGCACGGGTCTCGGCCAGGCCGTCGGCGTTGCGGGCGATCAGCGCGATCGCGTCGACGTCGGGCTCCCGGGCGAGGCGGACGGCGGTCGCGCGGCCGATCCCCTGGCTCGCCCCGGTGATGATGCAGGCCCGCCCCATCCTCAGTCGCGCCCGAGCGAGTCTGCGTAGAGCGCCTCGGCCACGATGAGGTCCGCGGGGACGGTGATCTTGATGTTGCGATCCGATCCGGGAAGGATGCGGACGGGCCCGTCGCCGTAGCGGAAGAAGAGGCTGGCGTCCTCGGTGAAGCTGGCTCCGTCGCCGCGCGCGGCCTCGTGAGCGGCCCGCAGCGCGGCCGCGTTGAACTTCTGCGGCAGCTGGACGTTGACGAGCTCGTCCCGCGAGAGGAGCTCCTCGACGTACTCCCGGCCCTTGAGGACGGTGAAGGGGATCGGGATGCCGTACATGACGTTCTCGTCGTCCGCTCCGATAAGGGTCTGGAAGGTATCGGCGCCGATGAGCGGGCGGACCGCCTCGTGGATGAGGACCGACTCGCAGCCATCGAGCGCGAGCAGCCCGTTGTAGACCGACTCCTGTCGTGACGCGCCGCCCTCGATGCACCTGAAGCGCTCGTCGAAGGTGTGGTTGGCGATCAGCTGGCGGGTCTCCTCGAGGTGGCTGGCCGGACAGGTGATGACGACCCGCTCGATCTCGGGCAGCGCGCGCGCCTTCTCGAGCACGTGGACCAGCAGGGGTTTGCCGCCGAGGAGAAGGAACTGCTTGGGAATCGGACGACCGATGCGCTTCCCGATGCCACCGGCCAGCACGATCATTCCGGTTCTCATGGGGCCTCCAGGCTATGCGGCAGGCGGGCGCCGCGGGGATGGCTGATTGTAGCGACCGAGCCAGCCCGAACGGCGCCTGCCGGAGCGATGACCCCGTATCATCCGGCGGTGGTCACCGAGGGCGGAGCTTGACACCGGACGGGCCGGTCG
>DASVEH010000474.1:0-3550 GCA_036380655.1 Candidatus Limnocylindria bacterium
CACCAGCTCGAGGCGAACGGCTACGACTGGGTGCGCGAGCAGGTCGGCCTCCCGGCCGGCATCGGCGACGAGGCTTCGGCCCCCGAGCCGGTCTCGCAGCACTAGGACCGATCGGACCGATGGCGATCGAGCAGCTCAAGGCGGACGTCTTCGACGGCGCCGCGCTGCGCGCCGACTTCCCGGTCTTCGATCGTCCGCATCGGTCAGGGCGGCCGCTCGCCTTCCTGGACTCGGCGGCGTCCGCCCCGAAGCCGAGGGTCGTCATCGAGGCGCTGGCCGACGCTTACGCCCACCACTACGCCAACGTCCACCGTGGCATCTACGAGCTGTCCGAGGACGCCACCGCACGCTTCGAGGATGCGCGCCGCGCGCTGGCCCGCTTCATCGGGGCGCCGAGCGAGCGCGAGGTGGTCTTCGTCCGCAACGCGACCGAGGCGATCAACCTCGTGGCCTTCAGCTGGGGGCGCGCGAACGTGCGCGCCGGCGACCTGATCCTGTCGACGGAGATGGAGCACCATGCGAACCTGGTGCCCTGGCAGCAGCTGGCGGCCGAGACCGGCGCCACCCTCGAGTACGTCGCGATCACTGACGACGGCCGCCTCGACCTCGACGACCTGCGCGCGCGGCTGGCGAAGGGCCCGAAGCTGGTCGCCATCAACCAGGTCAGCAACGCGCTCGGCACCATCAACCCGGTGGCCGAGATCACCCGCCTCGCCCACGATGCCGGCGCGCTGGTCCTCCTCGACGCCGCGCAGAGCGTTCCGCACATGCCGGTCGACGTCGCCGAGCTGGGCGTCGACTTCCTCGCGCTCTCCGGCCACAAGATGCTCGGACCGTCGGGGATCGGCGCACTCTGGGCTCGCCGCGAGCTGCTGGAGTCGATGCCGCCCTTCCTGACGGGCGGGAGCATGATCAGCAAGGTCACGCTCTCGGGGACGACCTGGGCGGAGGTGCCGCTCAAGTTCGAGGCGGGCACCCCGGCGATCGCCGAGGCGGTCGGCCTGCATGCCGCCATCACCTACCTCGAGGGGATCGGCATGGCCAACGTGCGAGCGCACGAGCGCTCCCTCTTCGAACGCGCCTGGGCCACGCTGGGTGCGATCGACGGCCTGCGGCTCCTCGGCCCGGACTCGCCCGACGAGCACGCCGGGGTCATCAGCTTCGTCATCGACGGCGTCCACCCGCATGACGTCGCCACCATCTTCGACGGCCACGGCGTCGCGGTCCGCGCCGGGCACCACTGCGCGCAACCGGTCATGGCACGCTACGACCTGCCGGCCACCACCCGCGCGAGCTTCTACGTCTACAACGACGTCGACGACGTCGACCGCCTGGCCGATGCGATCGGCGCCACCCAGCGCCTCTTCGGCACCGCCTGAGCCACCGATGGACAACCTCTACCGCGACTTCATCCTCGAGCACTACCGCGAGCCCCACAACAAGGGCGTGCTCGATCCGCACGACCTTCACTTCGCCGACTCGAACCCGACCTGCGGCGACGAGATGTCGATGACGCTCCAGCTCGACGACGCCAGGGAGCGCGTCGCCGACGTCGCATTCGACGGTCGCGGCTGCGCCATCAGCCAGGCGTCGGCCTCGATCCTGACCGATGAGCTTCGCGGCCAGACCCTCGAGGAGCTGCGGGCGATCGACCCCAAGGAGGTCATCGAGAACCTCGGCGTGCCCATCGGCCCCGCCCGTCTCAAGTGCGCGCTGCTCTCCTACAAGGTGCTCATGGGCGCCCTCATCGGCGCCGAGGCGCGATGGCCGGACGAGGCCGACGTGCTGGCCGGCGGCTCCGCTCCGTGACCCACGAACGCAAGCAAGGAAGTTCACCGACATGAGCAACGACCAGCCCCGACCGTTCCGCGAGGTGGGCGCCACCGAGGCGGTGGCGCTGGCCCGCGAGGGGTACCGCGTCATCGACGTCCGCGAGCAGAGCGAGTGGGACGCCGGCCACGTCGCGGGGGCCACGCTCCTCCCCCTCGGGGACGTCCCGCAGCGAATCGGCGAGGTGGCGCCCGAGAGGGACGCACCGCTGCTGCTGCACTGCGCCGTCGGAGGCCGGTCCGGCCGTGCAGCCGGCTGGCTGTCCGAGATGGGCTACACGAACGTCGTCAGCATGAAGGCGCCGATCGGCCACTGGAAGGAACAGGGTGGCGAATGGGAGGAGCCGAAGCAGTTGCTCACGCCGGCGCAGCAGCGCCGATACGCGCGCCAGACCCTGATCCCCGAGATCGGCCAGGAGGGCCAGCGCAGCCTGCTCGATGCGAAGGTGCTCCTCATCGGCGCCGGCGCCCTCGGCTCGCCGTCCGCGCTGTACCTGTCGGCGTCGGGGGTCGGCACCATCGGCCTCGTCGACGACGACCTGGTCGAGGAGTCGAACCTCCAGCGCCAGGTGCTCCACGGGCCGGATCGGCTCGGCATGCGCAAGGTGGACTCCGGTGAGCTGAGCATCCACGGCCTCAACCCGGAGACCGTCGTGGTCAAGCACGCCGAGCGGCTGAACGCCGACAACGTGGAGCGCCTGATCGCCGGCTACGACGTCATCGTCGACGGCACCGACAACTTCGACACCCGCTACGTGCTCAACGACGCGGCCGTGAAGCTGCGCAAGCCGGTCGTCCACGGCTCGATCTACCGCTGGGACGGACAGATCACGACCTTCGTGCCCTTCGAGGGACCCTGCTATCGCTGCATGTACCCGACCCAGCCGCCGGACGAGCTGGCCCCGGCCTGCAGCGTGGCGGGCGTGCTCGGCGTGCTGCCGGGCATCGTGGGGCTGCTGCAGGCGAACGAGGTCTTCAAGCTGATCCTCGGCGTTGGCGACACGCTCGCCGGACGGCTTCTCATGTTCGACGCCATGGGCACCGCCTTCGACGAGGTCCGCATCTGGCGCGATCCCTCCTGCCCGGCCTGTGGCGAGGGCTCGCCGTACGCATCGACCATCACTGAGCCGGCCCAGCCGGCAGCCGTCTGAGGAGTTCCGTGAGCACGATTCGCATTCCCCCGGTCCTGCGCGAGAACACCGGTGGCAGCCGCACCGTGGAGGTTGGCGGCGGGACCGTTTCGGAGGCGCTCGCCGACCTGTTCGGCAAGCACCCGTCCCTGCGTGACCGGGTCACCGAGGACGGCCAGCTGAGCCCGTTCATCAACGTCTACGTCAACGACCGCGACGTCCGCTACCGCGAGGGCCTCGAGACGGCGATCGGCAGCGACGACACGATCATCCTCCTGCCCGCCATGGCCGGAGGGGCGCGCTAGGCCGATGCCGACCACGGTCGGCGCGGCACCAGATCTGGTGGCCGCCATCGGCAACACGCCGATGGTCGAGCTGCGGCGCCTGTCGCCGCACGACGGCGTGCGTCTGTACGCCAAGCTGGAGGGCAACAATCCGACCGGCAGCGTCAAGGATCGCGTGGCACGGGCCATGATCGAGGCCGCGCTCGCCGACGGCTCGCTGCAGCCCGGGCAGACGATCCTGGAGCCGTCGAGCGGCAACACCGGCATCAGCCTGGCCATGATCGGCGCCCGGCTGGGCCACCCGGTG
>DASVEH010000475.1:0-2321 GCA_036380655.1 Candidatus Limnocylindria bacterium
ACGGCTCCCGGCTCCGAGCGCGACTGGAGCGACCCATCGGGGAGGTAGCGACGGTCGGCAAAGGCCTCGGGCACGAACCGCAGGCCCGCGTCGGCCGCCGCCGAGGCCATCGGCTCCGAGCCGGCAAGGCCGAACAGCAGCAAATTCCGGCTGAAGCGCGCGGTCGCGCGGGCGATGGCGGCGGCCAGCGCCGGATCGGCTGCCGCCTGGTTGTAGAGGGCGCCGTGCGGCTTGACGTGCTGCATGTCGACGCCGGCCGCGCGGCAGAACGCCTCGAGGGCGCCGATCTGGTAGCGCACCAGCGACTCGACCTCGTCCGCCTCGTATGGCATCGGGCGGCGGCCGAACCCGATCAGGTCCGGATAGCCCGGCTGTGCGCCGACCCGCACGCCCGCCCGCCGGCAGGTCGCGACCGAGGCCTCCATGACCCGGAAGTCGCCGGCGTGAAAGCCGCACGCCACGTTCGCGCTGGTGATGTGCGCCACCAGCCGCTCGTCGTCGCCCAGCCTCCAGTGGCCGAAGCTCTCGCCCAGATCGGCGTTGAGGTCCATCTGCGGACATGCTAGCCCGCCGTTGCTTGCATCGAACCCTCCCGCAGAGGCAGCGACCCACGCGGCACCGTATCCTTGAGGACGACATGCCCTCGACCGACCCCGTACCAACGAGCACGACCCTCGACGAGCTCAATCTCGTGAACGCCGGCTATGTCGCGGACCTGTACGAGCGCTACCGCAGCGATCCGGCCAGCGTCGACGACGGCTGGCGCCACCTGTTCGACTCGGGAGCCGGCGGCTTCGAACCGGTCACCGCCGCGGCACCGGCCACGAACGGCGACCGGCTGGCCGAGACGTCCCCGGCCGCGGCCCCACCTGCGGAGCCCGCGATCCCGGAAGGCGCGACACCGATCAAGGGGCCGGGCGCCGCGCTGGCGCGCAACATGACGGCGAGCCTGGCGGTCCCGACCGCGACGAGCTTCCGCGACATCGACGTTGCGGCGCTCGAGGCGCGACGAAGGGACCTCAACCAGCAGATCAGCCCGCGCAAGGTGAGCTTCACCCATCTCATCGGCTGGGCGATCGTTCGGTCCGCCGCCGAGCAGCGCTCGATGAGCCATTACTTCATCGAGCTCGAGGGCAAGCCCTACCGGGTCGATCCGGGGCGCATCAACCTGGGCCTCGCGGTCGACGTGGAGCGCAGCGACGGCAGCCGCTTCCTGGTGGTGCCGGTCATCAAGGGCGCCGACCAGATGGACTTCGCCGCCTTCCATGCACGCTACGAGGAGCTGGTCGAGAGGGCGCGCACGAACAAGCTGTCGGCCGATGACTTCGCCGGTGCGACGGTCACCCTCACCAACCCCGGGACGCTGGGCACCACCATGAGCGTGCCGCGGCTCATGCCGAACCAGGGCACCATCGTCGCCACCGGCACCATCCGCAGCGTCGGCGGCGATCGGCGCATGACGATCACCTCGACCTACGACCACCGCATCATCCAGGGAGCCGAGTCCGGGGCGTTCCTGCGCCGGATCGACGCCATGCTGTCCGGAGAGGACGGCTTCTTCGCCGATGTCTTCGGCGCCATGGGCGCCCGAACGGCCGACGTGACGACCGACGAGCCGATGCCATCGCCCGCCGAGGCGGCCGGCGCGCCCGTCGTCACCGCCGATGCCGGCGGGCTCGAGGATCGGCTCAAGGCGGTCGCGGCCGGGATGGCGCTCGTGAAGGCCTACCGCCATTTCGGGCACATGGCCGCACGACTGGACCCGCTCGGCTCGGATCCGGTCGGTGACCCGGCGCTCGACCCGGCCCCCCTGGGTCTTGACGAGGCGAGCATGGCGGCGGTCCCGGCGGACCTGATGCGGATCTACGTCCCCGGCGAGACCCTGGCCGAGGCGCTCCCCCACCTCCAGGAGACGTACACCGGCACCATCGCCTACGAGGTCGAGCACATCGCGTCCCACGAGGAGCGCGTCTGGCTGCGCCGGGTGATCGAGTCCGGCGAGCATCGGCTGCCGATGGAGGCCGAGGACCAGCTCGCGCTGCTCGAGCGCCTGATCAGTGTCGAGACGCTCGAGCGCTTCCTCCACAAGGCCTACCTCGGACAGAAGCGATTCAGCATCGAGGGCCTCGACGCCATGGTCCCGATGCTCGACGTCATCATCGGCGACGCGGCCGACCAGGGCGCGCGAAAGGTCATGATCGGCATGGCGCACCGCGGGAGGCTGAACGTGCTGGCCCACGTGGTGGGCGTGAGCTACGAGGCGATCCTGGCCGAGTTCGAGGCGGGACGCGCCGGCGGCGACGCGGCCACCGCCCCCAAGG
>DASVEH010000476.1:0-8419 GCA_036380655.1 Candidatus Limnocylindria bacterium
GAATTCGACGGGGAAGCCGTATGGCGGCCCATCCTGCTCGTCCGTTTCGCCTGTGGCGAGGTCGGTGACCCACACCCGGTAACCGCCGGGCTCGGATGATTCGTTGCTGATGCCCACGACGTAGTCCGCGGCTTCATCGCCGGTCGTCTCGAAGGTCAGCCCGTATGAAATGACCGTCCGGGCGGGGTCGAGCGTCGCCGCCGCCGGGGGTGCATCGGCGAGCCGAAGCCTCCAGTGCGGCTGGCCGCCGGACTCGACAGATACCCGCTCGATATCCACGTAGTCCAACGCCGCGTCGCCAGGCTCGAGCCTCGATCCTTCGTCGCCGTCCTGATCCGCCGCATGCGAGGGCTCGCGTACGGGGCCCGTCCAGGTAGACGCGGTGGATGCCGAACCCGACGGAGTTGCCACTGACGAGGTGGGCGTCGCCGGATGGGATCCGGAGCTGGCTGCAGTCGCGGCAGATGGAGGGGTACTCGGGGAAACGAACGCACCGTTCGCACACGCGCTGACCAGAACACATAGCCCGGCCAGGACAATCGCGGTTCGCCAATCCCTGCGATTCATGCAGACTCGTCCTTGCGTCGGGACCGATAGATTCGGGCCTCTATCTCTCTGAGGCTCGCGACGGCAGCAAATGTTCAATTCATCCGTCCGCGACGCGCCGCTGCAACCGGATCGTGAGCGCATCTACACTCCGCGGAGGTTCTTCGCGACGCAGGAGGTTCCGAATGGCAAGGAAGTCCGTGGCGGGCCGGATGTTCTCCTCGACCCAGCTGGAGGGTCACTGCAATGAACACGGAGGACTCTTCATTCCTCCCGGGAGCGGCGGCGCCTATGCGTGTCTCCTGCCAGATGGGACCCTCATCGTCTGCGGCGGTGACTTTCCTTACTACTGTGTCGAGTCACGGACGCTCGAGGACAAGGGCCTGGGACTTTCGGAGGCGCAGACGGAGGACATCACCATCCAGAGCGCCGACCACGAGAAGTCCCGGATTCGTGCGCAAGCCGACCTGGACCTCGCGGAGGTGGATGTCGAGGTTCTCGCGGCCAATGAGAAAGCCGATCTCGGCACGATTGAAGGTGCGCTGAAGAAAGCAGAGGCGGCGCGCACGGCGACGCGACTGGAGAGCATCAAAGCGCGGCGGGCCGTCCTGGACGTGTTAACCCCCGAGCAGCGCCAGGAGTGGCAGAACCGGATAGATGCACGGATCGCTCGCAAGAGCGAAGACAAATCCGGGCCGCGCGCTGGCGAGAGCGCCAGGAAGCCAGGCAAAAACGCGGAGTAGAGGCGGAGGCTGCAATTTCTGCGCGAACGATTCGAGCCCAGCCCATCCCGACCAACAACATCGGAGGAACGCGCAGTCGTGGATCCGGCAGCAGTCGCAGATGATCTGAATGAAGTCTCAGTCCTCGTGAATGTCGCCCATCGGCTCCTTCTCGCCATTCGCGACGACGTGGAGGCCGAGGCGCCGCTTCAGGGCATCCTGGATGACCTGAACTCGGCACACGATGACCTCGACCGCGCCCTGGAGCGGATCGGCACGGCGCTCGAGCGCGCGGATGCGGAGACCGGCGGAGAGGCCCGCGAGCAGCGAGCGCCCATCCACTGAGCGCTGGTCGCCAAGCCGGGAGGCGCGGAATGTCCCGTCGGCACGCGCCATGCTTCAGGGGCAGGCATGACAACCACGAAACCGCCCCAGGATCCGAAGAGCGCCTATCCCGAACCACCATTCCCTGAGCAGCAGCAGGAGCCCCCCGGGACCGAAGCGGAGCTCGATCCTCGGGCCGATCACGGCCAGGAGTCCTACCGCGGAGCTGGCCGGCTCACCGATCGGGTGGCACTGATCACCGGCGGCGACTCCGGGATCGGCAAGGCGGTGGCGATCGCCTTCGCGCGCGAAGGCGCCGACGTCGTCGTGAACTACCTCGGCGGCGCCGAGGAGGCCGATGCGCAGGACACCGTCCGATGGGTCGAGGAGGCCGGGCGGACGGCGCTCGCGATCTCGGGCGACCTCCAGGACGAAGGGTTCTGCCGCACCCTCGTGGAGCGGACGGCCGATGAGCTCGGCAACCTCGACATCCTCGTCAACAACGCGGCCTGGCAGGTGTGCGGCGACCGGATCGAGGAGGTCACGACCGAGGAGTGGCGGCGCATCTTCGCCACCAACATCGAGGCCATGTTCCACCTCTCGAAGGCGGCCATTCCCCGGATGCGGGAGGGCGGATCGATCATCAACACGACCTCGATCCAGGCCTACACGCCGTCCCCCGAGCTCCTGCCGTACGCCGCGACCAAGGGCGCAATCCTGACCTTCACGAAGGGTCTGGCCCAGGATCCCGGCGTGCTCGAGCGCGGCCTGCGCGTGAACGGTGTTGCTCCCGGACCGATCTGGACGCCGCTCATCCCGTCGACGATGCCGGCCGAGAAGGCGGCGAAGTTCGGGGAGAACACGCCGCTGGGGCGCGCGGGACAGCCCGCCGAGCTGGCACCGATCTACGTCTTCCTCGCCTCGCAGGAGTCCAGCTACATCACCGGAGAGGTCATCGGGGTCACGGGCGGCCGGCCGCTCAGCTGAGCCTCTCGTTGCCTTATGCTTGCTCGGTTGCCCGCCGAGCAGCCATGAGGTGCGAAGTGTCCATTCCGCGCGCCGTCTTGAGAGCGCTGCGGTGATCGCCGTCGGCTGGGTGGCCGGCGCACTGGCCGCGGTGTGCGCCGTGAGCCTGGTGAGCCTGATCCTCCTCTTCGTCGCGGGCGGCCCATTCGGGCAGATCAATGACGTTGGGAACGCGCTCATCGGCGTGCTGAGTGCTGCGCTGGCATTCCTCCTCGTCCGCGAGGCGGGTGGCTGGGCTGGCGTTGCGGCTGCCGTCGTGGGCGCGGCCCTCACGGTGTGGGGGTCGTGGCTGGTCATGTCGGGGAGCACCGGCTTTGTCCTGGCCGGGTTCGTGTCCGCGGTCGGGTTCGGATTCATCGGCCTCTGGCTCGCGGTCGTGGCGTGGTCGCCGCCGGCGGACGATTGGTGGGGAGGCATGCTCCTGCTCGTGCGGATCACCGCCATCGCGATGGTCGTGGGCGGGCTGGTCGCCGTGCCCGGTGCGCTCATGCGCATCGATGCCTTCGAGGACGTACCGGGCTGGCTGTGGCTCTTCTCGCTGGGCTGGCTCGGCGTCTACGCGCTGTACCCGCTCGTGGCCTTCGCCCTCGGCCGACGGCTGCTCGGCTGAACGCCAGTCAGCCGATGCCCGCCGCGGCGTGGGGGATGAGCGCGGTGAGCTGAGGCGACGGGCGCATGCCGAGCTCGCGCTCGAAGACGGCTTCGCATCGGTGCAGCTGGCGGATCGCCTCGCCGACGTTGCCCTCGGCGAGGTGCACCTTGATCAGGGCGCGGTGCGCCGACTCGCGAAGCGGGTCGTCGGTCGTTGCCGCGAGCGCCGCGAGCAGGGCATCACCGACATGGCCCATATCGATCAGTCGCTCGGCCATGGCTTCCAGGGCGTGCAGGCGGAGCTGGCGGAAGCGCTCGCGTTCGTCCGCGACCCACTCGTCATACCAGTCAGGCAGGAGCTCGGCGCCCAGAAGAGCGGATGCGGCGGCGTCATGGGCGGTCGCGTGCCCTCCGAGCCATCGTCTGGCCAGCTCGGTGGCCTCGCGGACGTCCACCCATACCTCGGGGTCGAGACGCAGCGTGCCGTGGGCGCGGATGATGATCGGCCCGCCGCGGTGGGGCACGCGCCAGAGTGCGGACCGCAGGTTGGAGGCGGCGCGGTCGTCGGTGGCGTCGAGCCACAGCGATCCCGCCATGAAGGTGCGCCCCAGCGCGTGTGGACGGAGCGCGAGGAAGGCCAGCAGGCGCTGCGTCCCATGCGGAAGATCGATCGCTCTGCCGTCGATCTCGAGCGCGAAGGCATCGAGCAACCGAAGTCGGGTGGGCGTACGTTGTCGGCGCACTTTGGCAGCGGTGCGCGCTCGGGCGACCATGTGTGTGCCCTGCTGTGAGGTATCGGCGCGGGCCCAACTTCCTTCCTGCTGCGACTGTACGGCCGACGTCAAGTCCTATTGCACCGGTGATCGGTGACGGCGCGGTGACGTTGTGGTGATACGCCGGTGATACGCCGGTGACCGCGCCGTGACGCGGCGACCACGCCCCGCGCACGCTTGGTGCACGGTCGCGTGACGTGAGCCTTCGTACGCTGCGCGCTCACCTCGCCGCGGAGGCGGGGACCCACCCGTCTGGAGTGCGTCATGCCCGAGATCTACGACCAGAAGCTCAAGGCACGGCTCACGGTCGACGAGTCCGACCGCGTCCGTGGCATCAACCACCTCGACGAATACTGGGAGTCCCCGGAGAACAGCGCCAGGGAGACCGCGATCGCGTACCTGCGCGAGGTCGCCGACACCTTCACCCTCCCCTCCGACCAGTTCGATTTCGCTCACCAGCAGGTGGACTACCTCAACCCGGAAGGCGACCGCGATACGGAGTACCGATCGGACGTCGAGAAGACGCTCTTCGACGCCACGACCGAAGGCTTCTACCAGACCCACCGGAACGTACCCGTCTGGGCCGCCGGGCTCACCGTCACGGTGAAGCACAGTCCGATGCGCGTGGTGAGCGCCGTGGACACGAGCCTCGAGGGGCTCGATGCCGAGCTTCCGGCCGACGAGGTCATCGACCGCTGGCGCAACCTCTTCCGCCAGGCCGCCGCTGAGCGGCCGGTCGAAGGCTTCGTCCTGGATGCCGAGGCCTCGGAGACGGCCGACTTCGTCGGCGAGCTCGTTGCGGGCCGCGCCTTCCGCCGTTCCAACAGACGAGCGACATCTGCCGACCGAGAGGCGACACGCGGAGCGCGCATCATCAGTGGGCGATTCTTCATCTACAGGTACGATCCGGACGAGCGCCTGCCGAAGCCCGAGAAGCCGGCCCAGCCCGACCCGGTGATCGGCCTCACCGGGGAGGAGCAGGGGTTCCAGGACCCCGAGCGCGTCCCGACCCTGGAGCTGCCTGCCGTCGACCGTCGCATCCGCCCCGGCGCCGACTACCTCGTCGCCGAGATCGTGTTCACCCTGGTCACGCCTGAATGGGGCGACATCAACTGGCGCGCGCTCGTCGAGCTCGAGACAGGGTCCATCCTCTACCTGCGCGCACTGGCTGCCGAGGTGAACGGGCTCGTCTTCATGCATGACCCGATCAGCGAGGGTGGAGGTGCTGCGGCCGGGCCTGCCGCGGCCAACGCCGTCCTGAACCCGTTCCGGGACGACGTCTCGCTGCCCAACCTCAACGCGCCATCCGGCGGGGTCCAGTCGCTGATCGGCTCGCGCGTGACCCTCAGCGAGCGGGAGGCGCCCACCGTCGCTTCACCCACGCAGCCGACGGGAACCGACTTCGACTACGAGGTGCGCACGAACAACTTCGCCGCCGTGAATGCCTACTTCCACACGGAGCGCTTCTTCGCGCTGGTGGCCGGAATGGGCTTCCCGAACTCGTACTGGGGCGGGACCGTCTTCCCCGTCCCGGTGGACCACCGGGGGCTGGGCAACGCGATCAACGCGCACTGCGTCGGCAACGCGACGGGCATCACACACCTCTGCTACGCGCTCGCCGATGCCGGCGACACGACCAACCCGATCGGCATCGCGGTCGACTGGAAGGTGCACCTCCACGAGATGGGCGGGCACGGCATCCTCTATCCGCACGTCGGCGGTCCGAACTTCGGCTTCAGCCACAGTGCCGGCGACAGCATGGCCGTCATCCTCGTCGACCCCGAATCGACCGCTCCGGATCGGTTCCTGCTCGCCCCCTTCGTGGCCGTCGTGAACCGCCGCCACGACCGACCGGTCTCCGCCTGGGCGTGGGACGGACCGAACGATGTCGGAGGGTACTCCAGCGAGCAGGTCCTCTCGACGACGCTCTTCCGGGCGTACCGATCGATCGGCGGCGACTCGACGGACCTCGGGCGGCGTCGGTTCGCGGCTCGGTACATGGCCTACCTGATCCTGCGCACGGTCAACGACCTGACCGCCGCCACCAACCCGAGCCACGTCCGCCCGTTCGCGAACAGCATGATCGCCGTCGATGCACTGAACTGGACCAGCGAGGGCCTCTTCGGCGGCGCATACGGCAAGGTCATCCGCTGGGCGTTCGAGAAGCAGGGCCTGCGCTTCGCCGCGCCGCTCCCGGCAAAGGGAACGGTCACCACCGAGGGGCCGGCCCCGGCCGTCGACGTGTACATCGACGACGGGCGTGCCGGGGAGTACCCGTTCCAGCCGGTGCACTGGAACACGACCACCATCTGGAATCGCAAGAAGCCCGATGGCGGCCTCACCCACCAGACTCCGAAGCTCCACAAGAAGAACTACGCCTACGTCAAGATCAAGAACCGCGGCACCCAGACCGCGAGCAACGTGATCGTGCGTGGCTTCCACACCAAGCCGGCGGCGGGCCTCCTGTGGCCGAACGACTTCGAGGCCTTCACGACGGCGCAGCTGTCTGCCGGAACGCTCGGGCCGAACAGCACCGAGGAAAAGATCGTCGGTCCGTTCGAGTGGCAGCCGAACATCAACGCCTACGGACACGACTGCATGCTGATGATCGTGTCGGCCACCAGCGATCCCAGCAACATCGACAACTTCACGGCCGGCGAGGTCATTCCCGAGTGGCGCCTCGTGCCGAACGACAACAACATCGGTCAGCGAAACGTGAACGTCATTCCCGGCGGCGGTGGGGGAAAGAGCATGCTGGAGGGCCTCCATGGCTTCCCGCTGTGGATCGGCAACCCGAACCCGAAGCGTGCGGTGATCGACATCGACGTGAAGCTGCCCGCGGTGCTCGCGGAGCGCGGCTGGAAGCTCGCGTTCGCCGGGATGCGTTCGAACCGGTTCACGCTCCGCAGCCGAGAGCAGCGGGAGCTGACGATCGAGATCGAGCCGGGAGCACCGTTCGAACGCGGGGATGTCGAAGCGGCCGACGACCGCGACATCGAGATCAATGTCACCGCCGATGGGGGACCGCTGGGCGGGATGGTCTACCGCGTGGATCCGACGCTCGAACGAGCGGAGGATCGGCCCGGAGGGGTGCCGGGCGGCCCGGACACGAAGCGCTGCATCGAGCACGCCACCGACCTGCTCGAGTGCCTGGACCTCCATGGCCATGACGTGAAGTCGGTCCGCGTGAAGAAGATCACGCTCGAGGTCGGGATGGAAGGCGAGTGCTGCTGAGCCATGGCCCGCACCTCCAGGCGTCCCACACAGCGGGGTGAGCGCGTTCGCGCGCTCACCCTCGTCCTCGACCAGGCCTCCGGCTCGCTGCGACTCTCCGAGAAGGAGAATCGCGTCGTTGGCGTCTCGCTGCTGCCGGATGCGGCCGCCCTGCTTGCGGAGGCCGAGAGCACCGGGCAGACGGTTCGACTGCTGATCCCGGGCCCTGACGCGTCGATGGCCGAGGGCCTGGGCGAGCTGCTGCCGGTCGAATCGGCGTCGGTCGCCGGACTGCCCGAGGATCTTCGGCCGCCGTCGGTTCGGGAGGAGGTGTTCGTAAGCGCCGACCCGGTGTACCGGGAGGCGGCTGCCGCCCTCGGCTATCGCCCGCTTCCGCATCCGGCAATGGCGCGGTCAGGGGCGGACGCATCGGCCTGGCTGTACGCGGCTCTGCTCGGGCCGCGAGAGCTCTTCGAGCGGATCGAGGTGGTCCCCTACGACATCGAGCGTCGCGACGATGGGGAGTGGCGACTCCTCGGCGCGCTTCGGCTCACCGCGGCGAGGCGTGCGGAGTCCCTTGGCCTCCGCGTTCAGCGCCTGGAGGCCGATGTCGGCCTGGATGACCTCTTCCTCGTTCCCATAGATGGCGACGCCGGGGCCGGCTGGGCCGAGCGACCGGTCCTCTGGCGAGATCCCGACCGGGCGCTCATCGCACTCCGAGGCCGCACGACGATCGACGAGCTGCCCGTGCACGGTGTTCACGGTCATGCGGTCGCCCTGCTGCCCGATCCCGGCCTGCTGCAGCCGGCCGCCCCACCGGCGGAGGACCGAGCGGCCCTCGTCGCGGGGGCGTGGCTGGCCGGCGGCGCGAAGATCCTCGTCCGGGCGGCCGACCGTCCCTGGCTGCCGAACGTGAAGGTCCTCGCGCTCGCGTGCCCGACCAGCGCGGCCAGCTTCCAGGACGACATCAACCGGCTCAGCGGCGCCGCGCCGCTCGATGCCGCGGGCACCATCGCATCCCGGCACACGGCGCATCCGGACAACGCCCGTGTCGTGGATGCGCTCGTCGCAGAGCTGCGGCTCATCGGCTACTGCGCGTGGCGCGAGCCGTTCCACCACCTTGCCGCGCGGGCCCTCCAGGCGGTGGAGCGCGCGCAGCCACGGATCGGGAGGGTCGGGTCGAGGCCAGCGCACGAGGATGCGGGCAAGCCGCCCGAGGACGTC